>JAZOCX010000045.1:0-11539 GCA_045596725.1 Eubacteriales bacterium | reverse complement strand
CGGCGGTATGCTGGGTCTGCTTTTATACGGTGCCTTGTTTATTGCTATCGGTACCTTTATCTCTTCCCTCACCGACAGTCAGGTCGTAGCCGCAATCGCCACCTTCTGCTCGCTGTTCTTCTTGTATTTAGCAGAAAGCTTTATTGGCTATATCCCCAATACCACCGTTACCGACGTCCTCTACTGGATGGCGCTTGACAGTAAATACACTCAGATCTCTCAGGGTCTGCTCAGTATCGGTCATTTGGTTTATTTCCTGAGTTTGACCTTCCTCTTCCTCTTCCTCACCGTGCGCGTGCTGGAAAAGAAGAGATGGGCGTAAAGGAGGAACTAAATATGCTGAAAACTTCCTCAAAATACAAGCTCACCTCCGGCATCTATATCGCCATTGTCCTTGTCATTTTAATTGTTATCAATATTGCCGCCAATCTGTTCAATTACCAGATCGACTTTACGGCAAAAAAGACCTTCTCCCTCACCGGCGAATGCAAAGCGATGCTTGACACCGTAGATCGTAACGTTGAAATTCTCGCCTGCCGAGACCGCATCAGTTTTACCAATAACATCTACGTTGCCAATATCGCTCAAACGATTGAGAATATGGCAAACTACTCCGAGCATATTGATGCAACCTTTATGAGCGTAGATAAAAACCCCGGATTGAAGGAGCAATATCCTACCGACAATCTCACCACCTCGCATATCATCGTTCGCTTAAAGGAAGATCCTAAGGTTTATAAACTGGTGAGCATGGATACCCTTTTTGAAACCGATGCTACCGGTTCGACCATCACCGAATCCAAGGTGGAATACACCCTTGCCAACGCTATTGATTTTGTGATTCGCACCGAGTTCCCGTCGATTTACTACACCACTAACCACTTGGAAGAATTCCCTGCTGATTTTATCAGTCGGCTTACGGGAAGCAACTATACCGTAAAAGCGCTGAACCTAATTAACGGAAACATCCCCGAGGATGCCGATTATATCTTCCTCTTCAATCCGAAAACCGACTTTTCGGCGCAGGAAATCACCAAGATTGATGACTTTTTACGCAACAACGAAAAATACGGCAAAAACGTATTTGCCTTTATGTCGCCCGAACAGACATCGCTTCCCAACTTAGAACAATTTTTCGGCGAATGGGGCATTGAACTGGGCGACGGTTATTTGTATAACACCGCCTATTCGAGCGATGCATCCTTCCATACGATGATGCTCGCCTACGGCGACGGCAATGCCGCCGGCTCGGTGTACAATACTCAAACGCTTCTCTCAGAGCAGGTTCGTCCCGTGTTAACGACCTTCACCTCTCGCGATTACGCCGGCACCACTTCTCTGCTGAATGTCTATAACGGCACCCAGCAGGTAACCGATCCCCTCGCCTCCAAGAGCGTGGATACCGACCCGCTTTACAACGGCTCGGTTATGGCGATGGGCAGCCGCTATCAAAAGGGCACCAACGTGGCCTCGAACTTGGTGGTAAGCGGCTCGTATAAAATGATTACCGACACCTATCTCGACCCCGCTTTCGGCAACGGTGCCTATATGGCTCAGATCATCAACTATCTTGATGCCGACAGCACAAAGCTCTTTATCTTCCCCAAGAGTATGACCACTCCCTTGCTCGACTTCCCCGACAACAGTGCCAAAACAACGGCGCTTGTTGTTTTCGTCATCGTTATTCCGCTTACCTTAGCGGCCGTTGGCGTTTATGTATTCATTCGTCGGAGGAATAAATAATGAAACAGACTAAGCGTATCCTTACAGCGGGCATCATCTTAATCCTGCTTTGTGTAGGAACCTTTGTTGCCTTTAACTTAATGCCCCGCGATGAAAATAATAAAATCGTCTTCCCCGAATGGATCATCGGTGTGGAAGAAGAACAGGTTGCCTCGCTTGAAGTAACCAATACTCACGGTTCCTACTCGGCAACCTTTACAGACGGCGTCGTCATCAGCGGTTATGAAGATTACCCCCTCACCGAAGAGGTGCTGGAAGATCTACGCCCGTCGGCCGGTTCGGTGTACGCCTATGACACCATCGACCGCTCGGGAAAAGACCTTGCTCAATACGGCCTTTCTTCCCCCATCGCCACAGCAACCGTTACCGACGTTGACGGCAATCAGTATCATCTGCGCATCGGTTCTCAACTGCCGAGCGGTACCGCCTATTACTGTATGAACAGTGAAAGCTCTACCGTATACGCAGTAGAGGAAGACTATGTGAAATTCTTCCTTGCCCCAAAGCAGGACTTTATCAGCAAGCAGATTACGTCCATTCCCGAAAATACCGCTTATATGGTTGATCATCTGGCCATCAGTTATCAAGATAAACCTATTTTTGCCGTTGTGGCTATGGATGACACCGAAAAGGTACATCAAAACAGCGGAAAGCTTTATAAGATGATTTATCCCTATCAAGGGCTCGGCAATGATGACAATGTGGTTGATTATATCAACACCGTTTGTAATCTGACCGCTTCAACAGTAAAGAGTTTGGATACCGGCAAAGAGTCCTTAAAAGAGCACGGACTCAGCACGCCTGCCTATATCATTGAATTTAGTTACCAAGGCGAAGTTCATCAACTCTATGCCAGCGAAGCCGAAAACGGTTTTTGCAATATGTATGCCGAAGGCGGTAATATCATCTACTCGGTTTTAGCACAAAAATTACGCCTGCTTGAATTAGACGCCCTTGATTTTGTTACCCCCTATCAATTTGAACGGGACATCAATAAGGTGGATCGCATTATGATCTACACCGAAAAGGGCAACTATACCTATCATGTAAAGGTGGAGAATAACGAAGCCAAAGCTACGATCGACGGCAAAGAACTCAATTCTCGTGCCTTTGAAGACTTTTATAATCTTATCACCACCTCAAAAATAGCCGGTGTGACTAAAAAGCCTTCCTGCAATTCCGCTATGGTGTTTATCTTCCGTTATCAATCGGCACTGGGTATGGAAAACGATACCGTTACCTTCTGCCCCATTGACGGACGCACCTACTACCTTGACATTAACGGCAGCGGTAACTTCTACGTTTCCTCTTCCTATATAGACAAGGTATTGGAATGTATCGAAAAACTCAATGCCGGCGAAGAATTTTCAATTGCCTATTAAAAAATGCTCCCGAGAGAGACACTTCGTAAAGAAGTTGTCTCTCTCGGTTTTTATTCCAACAAAATAAATGACACTTTACACAAAGGTTGTGAAAGTGTCATAGTGGGTTACATACTTTGAGAAAGGTATTACTTGCCGAAAATAAAGAATGTCTTTTTCGGCAGGTAAAGTGATATTGCGAACTATCGTTTGCAGTGATATTTTTGCCTTGCGGCAAAAGTGATATGAAAACCTTACGGTTTTCGTGATATTATATTCGCCTTAAAACTGTCCGAAGGACAATATCACTATGCGTAGCATAATACCACTGCGAAGCAATATCACTCGCTGAAAGGCGACTTTTACTGAGGCACATTCCTTACGGAGGGTGCCTCGAAAGGGAGCATTTTTATTTAACAATATACAGATGTCGGGTACCGTTATCCATTCCCTGATAGGAAATGATACGAAAACCTGCCTTGCGAAGAAGGGTGCTTAATGCCTCGTGCCGATAACAGCGTTCTTCAATGATATCGGTCTGCCGTTGATAGTTATCGCCTTGCTTTGTGAAAACGTCCACGGTAAAGCGACAAATCCCACAGCTTTCATCATAATCGTTTTCCCACGCCGCAAAGGCTTGCTCGGAGCGAAATACGTAGGCGTTTTGCCCGTACACTTCCCGAAATTTCTTTTCGGTATTCACGTCAAAAACAAAAACACCGCCCTTTTTCAGCAACCGCTTTACGGCACAAAAGGTATCCAATAACACCTCTTCATCGGTAATGTGATTTACCACGTCCAAACTTGCCGTAACGGCATCAAATTCACTCTCGCCTTGAAACCGGGGCAGATATCCCTGCCAAAACGCCGCGTCAAGCCCATTTGCATTACAGATGGCTTGCTCTATCATCGCTTCGTCTGGGTCAACTCCCCACACCGAAGCCCCCGATTTAGCCAATGAGATACTTAATCGCCCCGTTCCGCAACCGAGATCCACGATGCGCCCACGCAATACTCCGCATCCGAGGAGAACACGGCGATAGCGATTGGTAAGTTTTTCAATATATTCTTTTTCAAAAAAGCCGTCGTAGACCTTGGCTAATGCCGTATAACTCATCCTAAACGCTCCTTTGTACTGTTTCTGCTAAAAGAGTATCACACTCTTATTGGAAAGGTCAATCTTTTTCTTGCCTATTTTCGCAAATCCGTTATAATAGGGTTGAGGTGTTGTTATGAACCGTTGCATTATTATTACCGGCTTTATTAAGGGACTCATTCGTGATATTGTAAATCTGCAAGAGCAGGATTATATCATCTGCGCCGATGCCGGCTTAGATTTAGCACTAAAAGAACATATTATCCCTCACCTCTTTATTGGTGACGGAGATTCTACCGATACCCGCTTTGAGGGTGCTTGTATCTCGCTTCCTACTCGTAAGGACGATACCGATTTACTTTATGCCGTAAAACATGCTGTGGGGTGCGGGTATACCGACCTATGGATCATCGGCGGTATCGGCGGGCGGTTTGACCATTCGATTGCATCCCTTCAAACCTTATCTTATGCCCTTGAAAAAGGGGTCAACGCCCGCATTGTCGATGAGCAGACCGAGATTTGTTTATGCGCTGATCGTCTTGTTCTCTCCAAAAAAGAAGGCTATACCCTTTCCATTTTCGCTTTTGGCGGCCCCTGCTCCGGTGTAAGCTTGTCGGGTACCTCTTATCCTCTTAAAAATGCTGATCTAAGCCCATCCTTCCCTGTGGGGGTAAGTAACCTTATTGTTGAGGAAAGTGCCGCTATTGAGGTAAAATCAGGGCATTTGCTGGTTGTTCAGTCAAAAGAAAAGTCGACCTAACTTAGGTCGACTTTTTTGTTTTAGCCGTACATCCCGCAAGCCCCACCACGCATTTGGCACCGGCTCTTTTCAGAATTTTGGCACATTCTCGCATTGTAGCACCCGTTGTATACACGTCGTCAATCAGCACGATGGTTTTCCCTCGTACGTCCACTCCGTCCAAGAGATAAAAGGCACCCTTTACGTTATCGGCTCTTTTCTCGGCTGTGCTTTGTAGTGATTGCTTACGACCCTTGTTTCGTCCCATCGTTTCAAGATAGGGTAAGGCTTTTATCATGGCATACTGCTGTGCAATACGCTGACTTTGGTTATAGCCTCGTGCGCCAAGACGCTTTTTGCTGATGGGTACGGCGGTAACAAAGTCGGCATCTTTTAGCCCCGAAACCTGAGGCAGTCTCGCAATGGCACGTGCCAATTCATTAGCGGCGCTTTGATGCTGATAAAACTTTAACGCCATTACGGCTTTTCTTGCCACGCCTTTGTAATAATAGGGAGCACGCACACAGTACAGATCTCTTCTTTTGGTGTTGGGTGGTAAGGTATAAACAAGGCAGTCGGGTCTGTTATCTTGACAATCTTTGCAGTATTCCCCTCGCTGATGGGTAAGCGTACCGCAAAAGGGACAGCGAGGCGGAAGAACAAAATCGTGAAGCCAATGAATGATGCTGAGTATCATGAAATATAATCCCCCAAGAAATAGCGCAATCCGGAAAACCGCCTTGATTTGGTGTAGTTTTCAATCATTTCTTCGATTTTATTCGGGTCGCCCACAATAACAAGGCGCTCCTTAGCACGGGTAATGGCGGTATAGAGCAGATTGCGATACAGTAAATTGCGGGGCGCATCAACAACCGATAGAATGACACACTTAAATTCACTGCCCTGACTTTTATGTACCGTCATGGCATAGGCAAAATCAAGCTGGTCAAGACAAGCAAAGGGATAGGTTGCTATCTTCTCATCAAATTGGATTTCCATATACTCGGCATAATGGTCAATATTCCGGATGATACCAATATCGCCGTTAAAGAGCCCTACACCGATCTCTCCGCTTGGCATTTTATAGGTGATATCATAATTGTTTTTAGTCTGCATCACCTTATCCCCTACCCGAAATCCGTTTTTACCCCAGGCCTTTTCCGCCTTGTATTCTTCGTGGGGATTGATAGTATTTCTCATTTGCTCATTCACCGAAACGGTTCCGCAAAGACCCTTCTTCGATAAACAAATAATTTGAATATCCGAAAGCGGGTCATAGCCGTAGGTATTCACTAATCGTCTGGTCGCCAAATCCACAATGGTTTGACGGGCGGGATGCGCAGCGGTAGCCTTAATCAAAAAGAGGTCTCGGTTTTCTCCGCTCAGTTTCAGCGATTCACCCTCCAATATGCCGTGGGCATTGGAAACGATGAGTGAATCGGCAGCCTGTCTGAATATTTCCGACAAGTATACCGTATCAATCTTCTCGGATGTAATAATATCCCCTAAAACGTTACCGGGCCCCACCGAGGGAAGCTGATCAAAATCCCCTACTAATACGAGCCGACAACCGTCGGGCAAAGCGGAAAGCAATGCCTTCATCAGTTCAATATCCACCATTGAGGTCTCATCACAGATAACGGCATCATAGGAAAGGGTGTTATCCTCATTCTTGGCAAAATGAGGCAAGGAATCCCCACTGTATTGCATTTCGAGTAAACGGTGTATCGTTTTAGCGTCATCCCCCGTAAGCTCGGAGATGCGCTTAGCGGCACGCCCCGTGGGGGCCACCAACGCATAGTTTACGCCCAACTGTTTATATAGTTCAATAATACCGCAAAGGGTGGTCGTTTTACCCGTACCGGGACCGCCCGTGAGTACCATAACCCCGCACTGTGCCGCCATCTCAATGGCAAGCATTTGGTCGTCATTATAGGTTAACTGCAACTTTTTTTGGATCTGGGCAAGATGTCTGGGACGAAACTCGGTAAAATGCCGAACGTTGCTTTGTAAACGAGCCAAGCGCCAGGCACAATACTGCTCGGCCTTATAATAACGCTCTAAATAAATGGCATTTTTATTGCCGACAGGCCGATTGTATAATACCTCATCCTCAACCATCTGATCGATGCGCTCTTCTACCTGCTCTTCCGCTACACCGATCAGGCGCACCGCCATCTCCACCAAGGCATCTCGGGGCACAAAGGTATGACCCGCGCCATAAGCGTTCATTCTCAAAATATAAGTAATGGCAGAAGAAATACGCAAAGGGCTTGTCTTGTCAAACTCCATGCGCTCGGCAATATCATCCGCCATAGAAAAATGTATTCCGTCTACCATTTCGCAGAGCACGTAAGGGTTACAGCGAATCACATCCTCAGAAGCACATCCCCAGCTTTTCCAGACCGAAAAAGCCACCGAGGGACTGACGCCATATTGTTGCAAAAAGAGCATCACTCGGCGTACGCCAAACTGCTCCCGAAACGCCTGCGAAATTTTCTTCGCCTTGGCCTCGGTAATGCCACGCACCCGTGCGAGCTGCTCGGGTGCGTTTTCGATAATATCTAAGGTTCGCTCACCGAAAAGTTCAATAAATTTATCCGCCGTCTTTTCACCAACACCCTTAATGGCGTTGCCTGCGAGATAGGCACGGATGGCATCAATGGTCGTCGGCATCTCTTTTTCAAATTTTACAACCTGAAACTGCCGACCGTAGTTTAAATGCTCCACCCAGTTGCCTGCCGCATGAATACGCTCACCAACCGAAATATAGGGAAGTGTCCCTACCATCGTTACGGTGTCGTTGTCGGTCTTTACTTCGATGATAGCGTAGCCGTTTTCTTGATTTTTGAAGATCACTGCCGATACAAACCCGCTGATGATCTCTTGGTATTCAGCCATCCTTCTCTTCCTTTATGATTTCCACGTTGGGCACTTGCATGTAAAGCATATCAACTTGCTGCTCGGAAAGTCCTTCGTCTACCACGACCAAACGCTGATCGTTAGCACATTGACAACGCTCCGCCAATCGTGCAATGGCGTGCGCCGTGATTGGCGTTAGTTGCTCAATATGTATCTGAATTTTTACTTTTTTGATGCCGTTATCCGTATCAAAAACGATCCACTCAAACAGACCGACAATGAGATAGGCAATGCCCAGTGCCGCAAATAATGAAAGTACGATAATATAAATTTGATCCATTAGTTTCACCCCCTTTATCCTATGCCAATAGGGGGTGAATTGTTTATTTTAGATACGAGAGCAGTTCCTGCGCCTTAGTCGTATCCTCCCACATAACACCCAGTTCCTCACGTCCCATATGCCCGTAAGCCGAGAGCGGAGTGTAAATAGGTGCACGCAATTTTAATTCTTCAATAATGGCCGCCGGACGCAAATCAAAACAACGATTGACTGCTTCTACCAGTTTGTCCTCATTAACATTAGCCGTACCAAAAGTATCTACCAAAACCGAAACCGGCTTTGCTACGCCGATGGCATAAGCAATCTGCACCTCGCAACGCTCTGCCAAGCCGGCTGCAACGATGGTTTTAGCCACACGACGAGCCGCATAAGCCGAAGAACGGTCAACCTTGGTAGCATCCTTGCCCGAGAAGGCTCCGCCGCCGTGGCGACCCATACCACCATAGGTATCAACAATAATCTTGCGCCCCGTAAGACCCGAGTCTCCGCAAGGGCCGCCGATAACAAATCGACCTGTCGGATTCACCAAAATACGGGCATTGGCAATCATATCGGCAGGGAGCGTCGGCTTAATGACTTCTTCAATGATGCCCTCATGAATGGTATCAAGCGAAACATCCTCGGCATGCTGAGAGGATATAACGATGGTATCCACAGCAACGGGACGACCGTTTTCATAACGAACCGAAACCTGCGTTTTACCGTCGGGACGCAGATAGGGCAATACGCCCGTTTTACGCACCTCAGTCAGACGCTTCGAAAGCTTATGCGCATAGGAAATGGGCATCGGCATCAGTTCTTTGGTTTCATTACAGGCATAACCAAACATCATACCCTGATCGCCGGCGCCGATATCAAAGCCATCAAGCGACTTATCAACACCCATCGCAATATCAGGCGACTGTTTATCAAGCGCTGTGAGCACACCGCAGGTAGCGGCATCAAAGCCAAACTCACTGCTGGTATAGCCGATGTCGGTAATCGCCTTGCGGACTAAATCGGGAATATCCACCTGCGCCTTAGAAGTAATCTCACCCATCACCAAAACCTGACCCGTGGTGATCGCCGTTTCGCAGGCAACACGGGACATGGGATCCTGAGTAAGCATAGCGTCTAAGACCGAATCAGAGATGCGGTCGCATATTTTATCGGGATGTCCTTCGGTAACCGATTCGGATGTAAATAAATAGTTTTTCATATTCTTCTCCTTTACACAAAAAATGCGCTCTCGTAAACCAAGAGCGCATTACAAACTTATCTTTCGAACCAACGGTTCGCAGGATTTAACACCTTGCTTTTCAGCAGGTTGTCGGGCTTCACAGGGCCAGTCCCTCCGCCACTCTTGATAACGATATTCAGTTCTATTTCAGTATACGAAATTTGTTGGTCGGTGTCAAGATTTTTTCAAGATAGGACTCAACTTTTTGTAAATGAAGAAGCAGATGATAGCATCGATGAGTCCCTTCGCCGCCGTAAAAGGCAGGTTAAAGACAAGCAAGGATTTTATGATGCTGTCCATACTCGGCAAAATAGCCTGATAAGCCGACAAAATGACTGCTTCGGGAATCATAATCTGATAATAGATAGGATAAACAATAAAGTAGTTGATGGCAACACAAGCAAGACCCATCACCAAGGAACCAACCAACGATCCGATCAGCGCTGAGGTGCGGTTTTTACGGAAACGGTAGATCAATCCTGCCGGCACAACCAGAAAAACACCCATCAAAAAGTTGGCCAACTCCCCTACCCCTGCCGTTGTAGTAACTAAGCAGTGGAGCGCATTTTTAAGTAAGCATACCAAGACTCCGTATACAGGACCATATGCAAACGAGGCTACCAATGCAGGCAGCTCAGAAAAATCGAATTTAATAAAGGACGGCATAATGGGAACACTGATCTCCAAAAACATCAGTACGAAGCCGACAGCACCCATAATCGCCGTAACAACCAAAGGTCGCAGATTTTTTTTTGTATCCATGATAACTCCTTTTCTCGGCATAAAAAAACCGCCGACAAAAGTCTGCGGGAAACAAGATATCTTCTTTCATCCGGACTATACCGTCGGTCACGGAATCGCACCGTGTCATGCCCAAAGGCTTGCAGACTATACTGCCGGTGGGGACTCACACCCCGCCCCGAAGACTTCGTATTAGATTGGAAATTGCAGCAGTGAGTTTCCTCACTGCTGCAATAAAACAAATTACTCGTTGATAGCAGTAACAACGCCCGAGCCAACGGTACGGCCGCCTTCACGAATAGCGAAGCGCAGACCTTCTTCGATAGCGATCGGAGTGATCAGTTCAACGTTCAGCTCAACGTTGTCGCCGCCCTGGCACATCTGAACATCTTCAGGCAGGGTGATAACGCCGGTAACGTCGGTTGTTCTGAAATAGAACTGAGGACGATAGTTGTTGAAGAACGGAGTATGACGGCCGCCCTCGTCCTTGGTCAGTACGTAAACGCTGCCCTTGAACTTGGTGTGGGGCTTAATGGTGCCGGGCTTAGCCAGAACCTGACCACGCTCGATCTCTTTACGCTGAATACCACGGAGCAAGCAACCTGCGTTGTCGCCGGCTTCAACATAGTCGAGGATCTTATGGAACATTTCCATAGAAGTAACAACCGTCTTGCGGATCTCATCGCTCAAACCAACGATTTCAACTTCGTCGCCGGGTTTGAGCTGACCACGCTCAACACGACCGGTAGCAACAGTACCACGGCCGGTGATGGTGAAGACGTCCTCAACGGGCATCAGGAAGGGCTGATCAGCCTTACGCTCGGGGGTGGGGATATAAGAGTCAACGTTATCCATCAGCTCAAGGATAGGAGCATAAGCGTGATCGTTGATATCGTTGCTTGCGCACTCGATAGCGCCCAGAGCGGTACCGCGGATGATGGGAATATCATCACCGGGGAACTCGTACTCGTTCAAGAGGTCACGGATCTCCATCTCAACCAGATCCAGCAGCTCTTCGTCGTCAACCTGATCGCACTTGTTCATGAAAACAACGATGTTGGGAACGCCGACCTGACGGGACAGCAGGATGTGCTCACGGGTCTGGGGCATGGGGCCGTCGGCAGAGGACACAACCAGGATAGCGCCGTCCATCTGGGCAGCACCGGAAATCATGTTCTTAACGTAGTCGGCGTGGCCGGGGCAGTCAACGTGAGCATAGTGACGAGCCTCAGTCTCGTACTCCACGTGAGAGGTGTTAATCGTGATACCACGAGCACGCTCTTCGGGAGCCTTATCGATGTTGCCGTAATCCATGAAGTCAGCGCCGCCCTGCAGAGCCAGCACCTTGGTGATAGCAGCGGTCAGAGTGGTCTTACCATGGTCAACGTGACCGATGGTACCAATGTTTACGTGGGGTTTGTTACGTTCGAACTTTGCT
>JAZOCX010000044.1:0-11837 GCA_045596725.1 Eubacteriales bacterium | reverse complement strand
GAACGATACGACGGGGCTTTGGCAGGCTCGTATGATGGTATTGTTATTGGTTTTGAGCCTTGCCTGCATCGTGGTACTCGGCAAACGCTTAAAAAAGAATATCACCTATACCACCTGGTTTTTATTGCGGTGTTTTTTAGGCGGGGTCGTTTTCGGTGCCCTTGTCTTTATCGGCGGACTGCTCGTTGCCTTTTTAATTTCCATGCTCTCGGGCGCAACGCTTGACAATGCTGTGATTTATCAGTTATTAACCATCGCCCTTTTCATTTGTTCCTTGTTTGTACTGCGTGCCTTTCTTGCTGAGGATCGTAAGGAGAATATCGGATACAATAAGGTGATGGAAAAGGTCGTATCCTATATTTTTATTCCGCTGATCCTTTGTTATTTTGCGGTGGAGTTTATTCTCATTATGCGTTCGGTGATATACAGTAATTGGCCCGAGGCGGTGGATACCTTTACCCGCTTTGCCGTTTTGCTTTCGGGCGGATGCTTTGTCTATTTGATGTGCGGCTGGTTTTACAACCGTTTTTGTAAATTTTACCGTCTGTTTTTCCCTTGCGCGGGCCTGTTAGTCTTAGGAATCGGGCTGTGGCGCCTGATTGGGTTGATTGCTCAGTACGGGCTCACCGAACGACGTTATTTCACCATTTTCGGTATTGCCGTTTTCGCTATATTTTTGATATTTATGTTGCTGGATATGACCAATCGTGGGCGTCTTGCGGCGATGGTGCTCTCGGCTTTTTTGGTTGTGTCGGTGTTGCCCTTTGTGAATTACCACACCGTTTCGGCCTACTCCCAGATGATGCGTGCCGAGCAGATTATGAATCGCTACGGTATGCTCACCGAGGACGGCATCAAGCCCCCCGCCACGATGAGTGAGAGCGACCGCTTGGAGCTGTCCCGTGCCGTCCAGTATTTAGTGGACGAAAACGAAACGGCGATGGCAAAATGGCTGCCCGTTCATTTTGATTTTCCCGATGACTATGCCGCCGTTTTCGGTATAGCGGGTGAGTTTGATTCGTCGGGACAGAGCACGATGATAGGTAAAACCTATATGGGCTCGCTGTCGGATAAATATTATGCGATTGACGGTTTTGACATTGTGTTATCCAATTACACCACCTACAATCTCTTCAATTTCTCGGCAAAGGATATTGTGGGAGTGAAGGGAACCTACACCTTGCGTTTTTCGCAGGTGGCGGGCGATAGTTTGGTGGCGGTGGTAACCCGCAACGGCGAAACGGTGGCGCAGGTAGACGTAACCGATCAGCTTGACGGCACCGCTAAATATATGGTAGAAAACGTCTCGAACGACAGTCTTTCGGTGGCGATGCCCTTAGAGCAGATGCTGGTGGAATTTGATACGCCGGCGGTGCGAGTGAGGGTCGTTTTGAAAAGTGTTTCGGTGTCGGTTGACAATATTTCCCGCGGATTGTCCACGGCACTGACCGATATAATACTCATAGATGAAAAATAAGGAGAATGTATGATGAGCAACGAATACGGGAATGATATTATCGAATTGATCGACGATGAAGGCAACGAAGCCTCCTACGAAATGATCGACGCCCTCGAATACGAAGGCACCACCTATGTTGCCCTTTTGCCTGTCTGCGAAGAAAAGACGGAGCAGTTGGACGAGGACTATCAGGTGATGATCCTCAAAATGGTGCCCGACGAAAACGGGGAAGACGCTCTGTTCGGTCTTGACAATGAAGAGGAGTTCAATGCCGTTTGGGCGGCGTTTGAAGACCGTTTGAGCGACGATTACGAATTCAGCAATTAACGTCATCCTGCCCGGTTCGCCACATCGGCATCATGAACCTACATTTCGTTAAAGGGAGTTTGGACGTACTGCCGTACCGCGCGCAGGCCTCCCGCCTTTCGGGGCGGACGTTGGAAGCCCATAATACGGCGGTCAGGACACCCACCTGCTCACAAGCGGGTCAGAACTGCCGGTGAACGGCCTATGGTGGGATACTGAAAAAGCACCGCAAAAGAGGTGCTTTTTTTATCTTTTCCCTTGTCAATAAGGGAAAAGCGTTGTATAATATTATGAAAAGTATTTGTTTTCGGAGGACACTATGGCAAAAGAGAAATTGGTACGCGAAATTACTTCGATGGAAGAAGATTTCGCACAGTGGTATACCGATATTGTAAAAAAGGCCGACCTGATCGACTATTCGAGCGTGCGCGGCTGTATGATTTTCCGTCCCTATGGCTATGCTATCTGGGAGAACATTCAGAAGATTCTTGACGGTATGTTCAAGGCAACGGGGCACGAGAACGTGTATATGCCGATGTTCATTCCCGAAAGCTTATTGCAAAAGGAAAAGGATCACGTAGCAGGCTTTGCTCCCGAGGTGGCATGGATCACCCACGGCGGCAGCGAGAAGTTAAACGAGCGAATGTGCGTTCGCCCCACCTCCGAAACCCTGTTTTGCGATCATTATAAGAATATTATTCAGTCTTGGCGCGATCTGCCGAAACTCTATAATCAGTGGTGCTCGGTTGTCCGTTGGGAGAAGACCACCCGTCCTTTCCTGAGAAACTGCGAGTTTTTGTGGCAGGAAGGCCACACGATGCACGCCACTGCCGAAGAGGCGATTGCCGAGACCGAGCAGATGCTCAATATTTATGCCGACTTTGCCGAGAAGTCCTTGGCGATCCCCGTAGTAAAGGGTCGTAAGACCGATAGTGAAAAGTTTGCCGGCGCCGAGGCTACCTATACCATTGAAGCGCTGATGCACGACGGTAAGGCGTTGCAGAGCGGTACCTCGCATTTCTTTGGCGACGGCTTCTCGAAGGCCTTTGACATTACCTATCTTGATAAAGAGAACAAATTACAGCATCCCTTCCAGACCTCGTGGGGCATTTCCACCCGCATCATCGGTGCGATTATTATGACCCACGGCGACGATAACGGCTTGGTATTACCGCCTGCCGTAGCCCCCATTCAGGTGGTGGTCATCCCCGTTGCCCAGCATAAGGAAGGCGTGCTCGATAAGGCGTATGAACTCTTGAATACGCTGAAAGCCGCCGGCATCCGTGCTAAGATCGACGATAGCGATAACAGCACCGGCTGGAAATTCTCCGAGTACGAAATGAAGGGCGTACCCCTGCGCTTGGAGATCGGCCCGAGAGATATGGAGCAGGATCAGTGCGTGATCGTCCGTCGTGATAATCGTGAAAAGACGATCGTACCGTTAAGCGAATTGACTACGGCAGTCCCCGAACTGCTGACAGCAGTACATAACGGTTTGTATGAAACGGCAAAAGAGCGCACCGAGCGTATGACCTATGATGCTCATTCGATGGAAGAGCTGTGCGATATCGCTCAAAACAAACCCGGCTTTATCCGTGCCATGTGGTGCGGTGATCCCGAATGTGAGCAAAAGCTCAAAGACGAAGCGGGCGTATCCTCCCGTTGTATGCCGTTTGATGGAGAGCCCATCGGGGAAACTTGCGTATGTTGCGGTAAAAAAGCCAAGGCGCTTACCTATTGGGGTAAAGCCTATTAAGGAGAATCATTATGAATTATAAAAAGATAGCAACCAAATGTGTTCAGGGCGGTTATCATCCGTCCAACGGCGAGCCTCGTCAGGTTCCCGTCGTTATGTCTACCACTTTCAAATATGATACCGGCCCCGCAATGGGCGCCTTGTTTGATCTGGAAGCCAGCGGTTATTTCTATTCCCGCTTGCAGAACCCTACCTGTGATACGGTAGCGGCCAAGATCTGTGAAATGGAAGGCGGCACCGCCGCTATGCTCACCTCTTCGGGCATGGCAGCAAGCTTTCTCGCCGTCTTTAATCTCTGCTCTTGCGGCGACCATTTCATTTCCTCGTCCTCGATTTACGGCGGCACCTTCAACCTCTTTGACGTAACCTTAAAGCGTATGGGTATTGAATGTACCTTCGTATCCCCCGATGCCGATGAGGAGGAAATTCAGAAGGCGTTCCGCCCCAATACCAAATTGGTCTTTGGCGAAACGGTGGCCAACCCCGCTTTGACGGTGCTGGATATTGAGAAGTTCGCCCGTATTGCACACGCAAACGGCGTACCTCTGATTTTGGATAATACCTTCCCCACCCCCGTAAACTGCACGCCCTTTGATTTTGGCGCCGATATCGTCATCCACGCCACCACCAAGTATATGGACGGCCACGGCAGTTGCGTAGGCGGTGCCATTGTGGATTCGGGTAAGTTTGACTGGACCAAGTATCCCGACAAATTCCCCGGTCTGTGCACGCCCGACGATAGCTATCACGGCGTAACCTATACCGAGCGTTTTGGGATAGAGGGCGCTTATATCACCAAGGCTACCGCACAGTTGATGCGTGATCTTGGCGTTACCGCTTCTCCTATGAGCGCCTATTTGCTCAATTTAGGTCTGGAAAGTTTGCACGTGCGTATGAAACAGCACTGTGCCAATGCGCAGGCGGTTGCCGAGTATTTGGAAAAGCACGAGAAGATCGAGTGGGTCAATTACCCTGGACTGAAATCCTCGAAGGACTATGAATTGGCTCAGAAATATATGCCGAACGGCACCTGCGGTGTTGTCAGCTTCGGTGTTAAGGGCGGTCGTGAAGCGGCTGCGGCATTTATGGCGAATTTGCAGATTGCGGCGATCGAAACCCACGTGGCCGACGCTCGCTCCTGCGTATTGCATCCCGCTACCACTACCCACCGTCAGCTCTCGGATGCCGAGTTGGAGGCTTGCGGCGTAAGTGCCGACCTCATTCGCTTCTCTTGCGGTATTGAGGATGCGGAAGACTTGATCGCCGATATCGAGCAGGCACTTGCCAAGGTGTAACCTATGCCGATCAAGATTCCAAACGACCTGCCGGCCGTTCAGATCTTAGCCAATGAAAACATCTTCACGATGACCGAAAAGCGTGCGATTACGCAGGATATCCGTCCTTTGAAGATCGTTTTACTTAATTTAATGCCCAAAAAGATTGAAACGGAAACGCAAATTTGCCGTATTTTGGGTAACACCCCTTTGCAGATCGAGTTAACGCTGATCCATATGGCGTCCCACGAATCCCATAACACGGCGCAGGAGCATCTGCTCGCCTTTTATAAAACCTTTGACGAGGTAAAGGACGAGAAGTTTGACGGTATGATTATCACCGGCGCTCCCGTGGAATTGGTGCCCTTTGAAGAGGTGGACTATTGGGAAGAGTTAAAAGCCATTATGGATTGGAGCGTAACCAACGTCCACAGTACGATGCATATTTGCTGGGGTGCACAGGCAGGCTTGTATCATCATTACGGTATCAATAAATATACGATGGATAAAAAACTGTTCGGCGTTTATCCCCATACGGTGGATAGCCCCCGCTCGATGCTGATGCGTGGCTTTGACGACGTGTTTTATGCCCCCCATTCCCGCTATACCTACGTAAAGCGAGAGGATATCGAGGCGGTGCAGGACTTAAAGGTTCTTGCCTCGTCTAAGGAAGCAGGCGTGCATATCGTCGGAAAAAAGGGCGGCAGACAGTTCTTTGTTATGGGTCATTCGGAGTACGACCCCCTTACCTTAGACGCCGAGTATCAGCGTGATACGGCGGCGGGTCTGGGTACGGCGGTGCCCGAGAACTATTACCCGAATAACGACCCCGGCAAAGCCCCCCTCGTTACCTGGCGTGGGCACGGAAGCTTGTTGTTCATCAACTGGCTCAATTACTTCGTGTACCAGTCGACCCCCTACGACACCCAAGAAATCCAATAAAAAAGAGAGCCGAGAGGCACCCTCCGTAAGGAAGGTGCCTCAGTTATATTCGCCTGACGGCGAGTGATATTGCTTCGCAGTGATATTATGCTGCGCATAGTGATATTGTCCCTCGGACAGTTTAAGGGCGAATATAATATCACTATGCCGTAAGGCATAATAACACTGTGAGACCTGTCTCACAATATCACGAATCGTGTTTTGTTTTTGAGACGGGTATGATTTCAAAGCGTGTAACCCACTATGACACTTTCAAGCCGAAAGTGTCATTTTCTTTATAAAAAAGCACGGAAGACAACTTCTTTACAAAGTGTCTCCCGTTTAGCTCTCTTTTTTTTAGGCAAATTCCTGTGCTGCTTTTTTCAGTTGTTCAATAATTGAAATATGTTGCGGGCAGGCGGCCTCGCATTGACCGCAGGCGATACAATCGGAGGGCAATCCGTGCCGACCCGTTGCCCAACCGAAAGAGGTACGTGCACCCGCCTCGTTTTGATAAACCAGTTTCGTGTTGTAAGCGGAGAAGATGGCGGGAATACGAATATCCATCGGGCATCCTTTCACGCAGTATTGACACTCGGTGCAGGGGATACGGGGCATTTCATCAAGCGCCGCCGCCGTTTTGGCAATGGCTTCTTGCTCGGTTTCGGTGAGGGCAGGCAGGCGCATCGTTTGGATATTATCTTCCACCTGCGCCAGAGTCGACATACCGCTAAGTACCGTAATCACGTTGGGGAGATTCAGCGCATAGCGAAGCGCCCAACTCGAAAGCGAAGCGTCGGGGTTTAGCGAAGTAAGAATATCAGAAGCAGGCGAGGGGAAGTTAGAAAGGCTTCCACCCTTAATCGGCTCCATAATGATAACGGGCTTGTTGTGCTTCTGGCACACCTCATAGCACTGTCTTGACTGGATAATGGGATCTTCCCAGTCGGCATAGTTGATCTGTAATTGCACGAATTCGGCTTCCGGATGCTTTGTTAACACCTCATCCACGGCGTCTGCCGTGTCGTGAATGGAAAAGCCGAGATGACGAATGAGCCCCTGCTTTTTCTTATCAAGCAGGAAATTCCACAAATCCCACTTTTCAAAGGTTTCGGTGCGCTCGTTGCCGAGATTGTGCAGAAGGTAAAAATCGAAATAGCCACAACCCAGACGGTTAAGCGAAATATCGAACATCGCCTCGGCCTCTTCTTTTGTTTTCACGATAAAGGCAGGCAGTTTGGTGGCGATATAATACTGCTCACGCGGGTAGTGATCCACCACCGTTTTGCGGATAGCTTCCTCGGATTTACCGCCGTTATAGGCATAGGAGGTGTCAAAATAATTACCGCCCGCCGCCATATAACAGTCTACCATCTCCTGCGTTTTGGTAAGGTCGATCTCGGTGCCGTTCATCGGCAAACGCATCATACCAAAGCCAAGTTTACTGATCTTGTTCATCTTGATATACCTCCGTTAATTTTCGGCAAACCTCTATTGCGGTGTCAAGCGCATCAAGTTTAATGCGACAGGATAAATAAGGATCGGTCCCTGCTGAGAAAAACATATTACCGCCGAAAGCGCTGATGACGGATGCTACCTTTCGCATATCGTATTTGGCAAATTTGATAATAAGCATACGGTTTTTCTCGGTAAGCTCACTTACGCCGCAGGCGGTGCACTGTGCCCGCACTAAGGAAACGTCCATCAGCGCTAAGACTTCCCGAGGCGGGTCGCCAAAGCGCTCAATGAGTTCGTCTACAATATCGGATACGTCCTCTTCGTTTTGAATGGAAGCAATTTTTTTGTAAATATCCACTCTCGCTAAGGAAGAATCAATATATCCCTCGGGAATATAGGCACTCACCTTCAAATCAATCAGGCACTCGCTTAATTTCGCCTTGGTTTCGATGCCCCGCTCCTCGTTAATAGCCTCGTTGAGCAGTTGCATATACATATCATAGCCCACGCTGTTCATGTGTCCGTGCTGTTGCGCACCCAGCAGGTCGCCCGCACCACGGATCTGCAAATCACGCATGGCGATCTTAAAGCCCGAGCCAAACTCGGTATATTCCCGAATGGCGTCAAGACGCTTGCGCCCGTCCTCGGTTAAGGTGCGACCCGCACGATAGGTAAAATAGGCGTAGGCGTGTTTATAACTCCGCCCCACACGCCCTCGAATCTGGTGCAGTTGCGCAAGTCCTAAACAGTCGGCATTCTCAATAATAAGGGTGTTGGCATTGGGTACGTCAACCCCCGTTTCGATAATGGTGGTGCAAACTAAAATATCGATCTCGCCCTCGGTCATACGGTCCCAGATCTCGCTCAGTTCCTCTTTGGACATCTGCCCGTGCGCCACCTCAATACGGGCATCGGGCAGGTCTTCGCTTAGGCGGTTGGCGGTCTTGTAAATGGTCTCCACACGGTTATGCAGATAATAACATTGTCCGCCGCGGGAGAGCTCCTTGCGTAGGGCATCGGTGATGAGTGCCCCGTCATATTCACACACGTAGGTGGAGATGGGATGACGGTCGTTGGGCGGCGATTCCAGCACCGACATATCCCGTATCCCCGACAGCGCCATATTCAGCGTGCGGGGAATGGGGGTAGCCGAGAGGGTGAGAACGTCAATGTTCTTGGTCATCTCTTTGAGCGTTTCCTTATGCGAAACACCGAACCGCTGTTCTTCATCCACGATCAAAAACCCAAGGTCTTTGAAAACAACGTCCTTTTGCAAGATGCGGTGAGTACCCACTAAAATATCGATCTCTCCCCGACGCACCTTGCGCAAGATCGCCTCTTGTTGGGCGGGGGTACGGAATCGGGAAAGCAGTTCAATCGTTACGGGAAACCCCTCAAACCGCCGCCGCATGGTATTAAAATGTTGCCAGGCAAGTAAGGTCGTGGGTGTGAGCATGGCAACCTGTTTGCCGTCAAGCACACACTTAAAGGCGGCACGAAGCGCCACCTCGGTCTTGCCAAAGCCCACGTCGCCGCAGAGTAAACGATCCATCGGCGTCGGCTTTTCCATATCCGCCTTAATTTCAGCGGTGGTAATGGCTTGATCTTCCGTCTCTTCAAATTCAAAGGCACTCTCAAATTGCTGTTGCCATTCGCAGTCGGGCGAGAAGGCAAACCCCGGCGTGCGCTGACGTTCGCTGTACAGCGCAATCAGATCCTTCGCCAGATCTTTCACGTTGGTCTTGATCTTTGCTTTTGCTCTCGCCCATTCGCCCGTACCGAGTTTGTTGAGTTTTACCTTAATATCATCACTCGTTCCCACGTACTTGGAAATGAGGTCGAATTGTCCACAGGGGATGAAGAGGGTGTCGGTTCCCGCATAGCGGATGCGGATAAATTCACGGGTGATGCCTTGGGTCGTAACTTTATGCACCCCGTCGTAAACACCGATGCCGTAATTTTCGTGCACCACGTAATCCCCAACCTTAATGTCGGAGAAATCGTTAATGGCAATGCCGGGCTTGTAACGGCTGTGCCGTTTTTTCTTTTTCCCCGAAATACGGGCAGAGCCGATGACGGCAAGCTTACCGTCCTTATCGTAAAACCCGCCGGGGAACCCCTGCCCAAGCAGAGCCGCCGCTCCGTTGGGGATATCGGTATCTTCTTTTAGAATGGTGCAGGAAATACCCTGCTCGTTAAAGAGGGAGGGCAGATAGGTGGCACGTGCCGAGGAGCCGGCAAACACCGCTACACGGTTGTGAGGCTGATAAAAAGCAACCTCTTCGCACAGCGCCGTCTCGGAGGAAGGGGCACTGAGCGAGGTAACGTGATACCCCTGCACCAAGCCAAAGGTCATGGCACGTTCTTGGCGCAGAAAATCTTCTAATAATATAAAATGATGCTCCGCCATACGGCTGATAACCGTGTCGGGCTCGTTATAGCAGGCACGGCTCATCACGGCAAGCCCACGCTCGGCAAGGGTAGTTAGATCCTGATTGGTGCGGAAGGCAAATCCCTTCATCGTATCCCGTAGTTTGGGCAGGTCATAGCAAAGGCAGAGTGCGTCCTTATCGTAGTCCAGCACCGTCGGCCCCGCCTTGTGAATGAGAGGCAGAAAACGGTCGATGCCCTTAAAGGTACCCGCCTGCATGGTTTCTAAATCGTGCCGTGCGTTTATGATGGCATCATCGTTATCGCCCTGTTCTGCCCTTATAAGGCGAGTGCGCATCCGTTTGATGATTTCTTTTTTGGTTTCTTCATCGGGTATTGCCTCGCATACCGGCAAAATACGGGCACTCTCCACATCCTCAATACGCCGTTGGGTTTTGGGGTCAAAGCAGGAGAGGGAATCGATCTCATCGCCAAAGAGTTCAAAACGAATAGGGTAGGGGGTATCGGGTGAGAAGAATTCCACAATACCGCCCCGATGGGAAAACTGCCCCACCTGCTCGGTCAGTTCACAGGAAACGTAGCCACACTCGTGTAAAAAGGTAAGCATAGCGGACAGTTCAATGCTCTCGCCCCGCTTGATGACCATACTCCGCTCCTCAAATCGGGAAGGCGAGGGTGTAAGGGCAAGAAGCGAATCGGCAGGAAGGAGCGCTAAGCGGTAATCCCCCCGTAAAAGGCGGTTGAGCGCATGAATGCGTGCGTGCTCCTGCTGATGCGAAATATTCTCAAAGTTATAAAAGACGTATTCTCTCGCCGGCACCGTCAGCACCTGCTCGGCAGGCATTAAAACGGAAAAAAGGTCGTATAGCCGTTCCACTTCGCCCTGATCCGGCACAACGAGTATAACCCGACGGTCATAAGATAACAGTCGGGTAACAAACAGCTTGTAGCTTTCGCACAGCCCCGTGGCGTAGGCAGGCAGTAACCCACCCCGTACGGCTTGGCGAAGCTCCTCTATTTTCGGATTGTGTTGGAGTTGTTTTGAAATATAATCCATATCGTAATAAATAGGGCGCAGCCGATGCTGCGCCCGTTGTGTTATGCTTGCGGAGCGGTATTGTATTTATTCATGGCCTCGTCGATTTTCTCGTTGAGCATCAGACGAACCGCATCATAAACGTCAGGCAATGCCGCATCAATTTTTTTGCGTTCGGTAGAGCGAAACTCGCCCAAGACCCAATCGGCCGCATTGTAGGCGGTGGAGGGTTTGGTGATTCCCACACGAACACGGGGGATCTCGTAGGACGCAAGAGCATAGATAATACTCTTAATGCCGTTGTGTCCGCCGTCGGTACCCTTGGTGCGGATACGCATCCGGCCGGTATCGAGCGAGGTATCGTCATAAATCACAATGATGCGATCGGCAGAGATCTTGAAGTAGGATGCGATCCGTGCCACGCAATCGCCGCTGCGATTCATGTAGGTATGGGGCTTGACTAATAAGACCTTTTTTCCGTCGATCGTCGTATTCCATACCATACCCGACCAGCGGGATTTCCCCTTGTCGAGGTTTAATTGGTCGCACATATAGTCTATGGCCATAAACCCCACGTTATGACGGGTGTTTTTATATTTTTCACCGTAGTTGCCCAAGCCAACGATGACGTAGTCGATGGCAGGGCGATTTTTCTTGAACATTACGACTCCTTAGTTAAAGAGAGTAGAGATGGGCTGATCCTCATAGATGCGCTCGATCGCCTTGGCAAAGACGGTAGCGGTGGGCAGGATCTTGATCTTGTCGATACGCTTCTCAGCGGGCAACTCGATCGTGTCAAGCAGTACGAGCTCCTTGATGGGGCTGTCCTGCAAACGCTCAATAGCAGGGCCGGAGAGAACGCCGTGGGTAGCCGCAGCGGTAACTTCCTTAGCACCGCCGATCTCGATAAGAGCCTTAGCGACGTTGCAGAGGCTTCCGCCGGTATCGACCATATCGTCGAGGATGATCAGACGCTTGTCTCTCACGTCGCCGATGATGTTCATAACCTCGCAGGAGTTCGCCTTGGGACGGCGCTTGTCAACGATAGCCAAAGGCGCATCCAGCTTAGCGGCGAAGTTACGGGCACGGGTAACCGAGCCGAGGTCGGGCGAAACAACAACCAGATCATCGTGTTTTTCTTTGAATTTATCAACGAAGTAAGAAGCAAGCAGGGGAGCGCCAACCAAATGATCCACGGGGATATTAAAGAAGCCTTGAATCTGAGGAGCGTGCAGG
>JAZOCX010000043.1:0-5685 GCA_045596725.1 Eubacteriales bacterium | reverse complement strand
TAAACATGTTTTTAACCTCCTTGTATTTTAGTAATGCGGCTGCCAAACCATTTCTATTATACTCGGAGGTTAAGCTTTTTCTCTAAATTTTTGTGGCTTGCCATTGCTCGCCACATTTTGTTTTTACTAAAGCATTTTAATACCCCCGGTAGAACCGGGGGTTTTGTCTTTGCTGAAGACCAATAAAAAAACCGCCTCACACGAGGCGGTTTTACTTTTCCGACAGGGTTAACCTGCTACCCATTGAGCTATTATTCCCATATATTCTCTCATAACATAAGTTGCAAGAAGGGGGTAAGGTGTGAAGGCGGAAACAGAATAAAACTCAAGTCCTTCATCCTTTACCGAAAGAGAAGCCCTATACAGGTGGAAATTATTGGAGACGACGGCAACCTTGGTATTGAGATTTTCCCGAAGAATTATCTCCTTGGAAAATGCCACGTTTTCCCTTGTGCTGGTTGAACGGTCCTCCATATAAAGACGGTCGGGAGAAATTCCTCTTGCCGTCAGCTCACGGTACATACAGAGAGCCTCCGTAATATCTTCACCGGGACCCTGACCGCCTGAAAGAACAGCCTTTGATTCGGGATTCTCTTTCATAAAACTTTCTGCCGCATCAATGCGAAGACGAAGCATCTGACTGGGAGTTTCACCGTTTACGGAGCAACCGAGAATAACAAGGGTGGCATCCGTGGGCGGTGTTGCATTTATCGCATCAACAATAAGCACGCTTTCAAAGGCAAAAAACAGGGTAAATACGGCATATCCCGTTATAAGCACACCTCTTAAGGCTCTTGCCCATTTATGCGCCCTGCCTTTTTCAATAAGCTTATTCTGAAATACACCCCACAGAAACAGACAGCCGAAAAACAGCATACCCAGACCGTTCCCTATATTCAGAATTCCGCTGAACACGGCAGGTATAACCATCCACACCCACCCTGCGGCACCGATTAAAATTTTCAGAATCCTTATAATTTTCACTTCCATCACCGATATTATCTTACAGCATATAAAACAATTAATCAATCGGCTTAATCATTTCTTAATAAAAGAGTAAAGATTTTCTAAAACTAAAAAATACCCCTTGAAATCCTGACGTATTTGTATTATAATACCACTTACGATATATCAAGCTGGTGTGGCTCAATGGCAGAGCAGCTCATTCGTAATGAGCAGGTTGCAGGTTCGATTCCCGTCACCAGCTCCAATAAAAAGGGGTACCCATTCGGGTACCCCTTTTTATTGGCGTTTGGTACGGAAATTGAACACGAGCCGTAAGGCGAATGTTCGTCGCAGCTGCGGCAAAGGCGCGTCAGCCTTTGCCGACGGCGGAGCCGGAGCACGAAGATTTTGCCGTTAAGCGTTCGCAACGCTCGGCAAAATCGAGAGCGGACGGATTCCCGTACTCCAAAAAAGAGTACCCATTCGGGTACCCCTTTTTATTAGCGTTTGGTACGGAAATTGAACACGAGCCGTAAGGCGAGTGTTCGGCAAAATCGAGAGCGGACGGATTCCCGACCTCAAAGGCGACGTGGGGCGTTATGATTACTGACAAAAAAAGGAGTACTCTTTCGAGTACTCCTTTTTAGTTAGGCGCTGATGCGCTTTTTCATTACAATCACGATGGCTGCCGCCGAAAGCATCATCATCAATACATAGACGTAAACCATATCGCCGGTGGGGGGATTTTCATTGGATGCATCCAACAGGGTTGCGTTAAGATTGATGCTGAGATCCTGCGTTACGTTGGAGATGGTGTACACGCCGTTTACGGGAGTGATCTCATTACCGCCTACGGTAACGGTCAGCGAGCTCAAATAGTTCTCTCTTACGTTTAAGGTGAAGGTATAATCGCCGCCGGTAACAACGCTGTCGGTATAGCCGTCAAGACCTACCACCTGAATGGCATTGTCGTTGCTGACAAAGTTGACCGAATGGGTCTTCTTGGTGCCGTTGGCGTTATAATAACGGGCAATCGAATCGGTATAGGAACGGGCTACGTAAGAGTCGCCCTTATGGCTTAAATGGATACCGTCGGAAGAAACACCAGCCAAGTCGCCGTTAAAGGCGCCGTAGTTATCATTAAGTGCTACGGGCATCGTCTTAGCCATCTCGCCGACCAGTGCAGGCAATACGGCGTTGAATACTACCTCGGTGCCGTAGGCGATATGATTGCTCTTTAAGGGAGTAAGGGTGGAGCAGAAAACCATACCGTTGCCGTTTTTAGGCAGGATTTCGCAGATCTTTTGAACCAACTGAACGTAACGGCTGCAATGATCCGACAATTCCTGCTGGGTAATGCCGTCGGCACCGTTGAGGTTGGTTAAGTCGTTAATACCGATCATCAGGCAGACAACGTCGTACCCGTACTTGTCCTGCAAGCCGTCTACCAGATCATAGATGCCGTTGGCTCCGTTCATATCCATAATCGTCCAGCCGGGGTTACCCTCGTGACGGGTGAGAACGGTATCATCGAGCGTGGTAACCACGTTACCGATCGACAACTGCGAGCCGACGAAAACGTAACGGTCGAGCCTACTGTCGAGCGCTACCGACAGATCATCACGCCAGCCGTGGAAGGGGAAGATAGTGTCTACGTTAACACCGAAGGTGATCGAGTCGCCAAAGGGCAGGATTTTGAGGGGCTTTTGCTCGCCCTCTCTGGTTAAGTACCAGCCGGTGCTGATCGTATTATCGGTCAGCGGGACGGGATAGAGGGTGGGAATCTGAGTGGTACCGCCGTCGGCATCACGGATCACGCACTTATCGGCGCAGATCTGATAACGCTCGTTGGCGCACTTAATGAAACGGTAGGAAATCGGGGTGCTGACTGCGGTGGGGGTAATACCGGTAAGGTCAACGTACAGTCCGCTTGCCGTTTTGATATACCAAGCGTTAGCCGCCGTATCCTGAATAAAGGTGAAGTCCTTTTCCGAGCCGATCGCAATCTCACGGCCGGTATCGGCATTCATCATACTGTATTTCACCCCATTGACAATCTCGGTAGCGAGATTATCGCCGGCGGGTAACCCCTCCCAGCCAACCAGCGGGAAAACAACGTTACCGCTTGCAATCGGAGTATTCGCATGATCAATAGGCAGAGCAAAGGCACGGCGATCAATGGTAATGGTATCGCCGGTATAATCACCGACCGTTACCATCCAGAAATCGGACACACTGCCCCCTGCCACAACCGAGGAAGCGGGGGTGTTGCCGACCATAATCATACTGTAATCGCTCGTATTCAGAGCAACGGGCTGACGGAAAGCCAGACGGATGGTATTGGGCGCAACGAGGGTGGCGGCCAGCAAACTGTCGGCACCGCTTTCCACGCCAATGGTCATCCAAGCAATATCAAAAATACCGACATCACGGTAATCAGCCACAATGCCACGGCCCTGCTCGTCTACGATCTGGCCGTTAATGATACCGTCGTTATTCACCGCACCGCATACGCCGTTGTACTCGGAAAAACGAATACCGGCGCCGACAGGCATGGGCGTTGCCTGTTTGGTGAACTGATACACGATCTGGTTGGAATATACCTTATCCCCTACTACGGTAAAGTTAACGCCTTCACCGCTGGTAAGATACGTATAAGTAAAATCACTGATCTGCCAGAAACCGGGATCCGATAAAGAAGGATCGGGCTTATAGGTCATATGAGCCTGAACCAGCGCATCGGTATTAACCGGACGGTCAAAGGTAACCTTAACCGCATAGGAAGAGGGATCAGTCGTAGTCATAGAAAGAATTCTGCCGTTTCCTTCATAGGTTACCGCCGCCGCATTGATGCTCAAAGGCATACCCATAAGCAGGCAGACAACCAACACAACAGCCAACGTCTTCTTGAACTTTTGCATAGGATTTTCCTCCGTATTTTTGACGCAACACGCCATAATATCTTTATTATATAAGATTATCTAATAAAAAGCAAGAACATTTACTCTTCTTAGCGTTTGAGTTCCGCAATCGTTACGCCACTGTCGCCTTCGCCGAAGGTGCCTAAGCGCATACTTGCTACGTTAGGATGCAACCGCAACAGATCCCACACCGCACTGCGCAATGCGCCGGTGCCCTTGCCGTGGACGATGGTTACCGAGGGCATACCCGTCATCACCGCACGGTCGATAAACTGGGTTACCTCGGGCTCCATTTCGGCAACCGTCATACCCATCACCTTAATTTCACTGCCGACACCGCCCTGACTCTTAGCAGCGGAAAGGGGTGGCGTGTAGGCTTTTTTCTCCTTGGGCGGTTTAATCAGACGCACCGTATCCACCTTCACGTCAAAGCTCATCGAGCCGGTGCTGACCCGTACCTTACCCTTCTTATCGGGCAGGGAAACGACCTTTGCCATACGGGCAACGCCCACCACCTCGACCGTGTCGCCCACCGCTAAGGGGCGGGGCAACTCGTACTCGGTCTTTTGCTCACGCACGGGATCGATCTCATCGTCAAGTTCTTTTAGGACGGTGCGTGCCTTACTCTTAAATTCACCGACTTTATTCTTAAAATCGGCTCTTTCTTTTTGTTTGATTAACTCTTCCAGTTCATCCAACACGCTCTCAATACGAATACGTGCCGAGGCAACGACTCGCTTGCCCTCGCCTCTCGCCTGCTCGTAATCGTGATTGAGTTTTTCTTCGGTTTCACGAAGCTTTGTTTGTGCCTTGGCGTTGGCTTGTTTTGCCTCATACAGCGCTTCCTGCGCCTCATCCCGCATTTTTTCGGTTTGCTGACGAGCCGATTCGATCTGCGCCAAAAGTTCCTCAAAGGCGATATCGTCCGCCTTCAAATGCGTAGCCGCCGCCTTTATAATGTGAGAGGAAAGACCCAATTTCTCCGAAATGGCAAAGGCGTTACTGCGCCCGGGCATACCCGTTATTAAACGATAGGTGGGACGCAGGGTTGCCACGTCAAATTCACAAGAGGCATTGCGCACGCCCGCCGTTTGGAGCGCATAGACTTTCAGTTCGGGATAATGGGTAGTACACAAAATCTTAGCGCCGACGTTACGGATATGCTCCAAGATCGCCACCGAAAGCGCCGCACCCTCAACAGGGTCGGTGCCGGCGCCCAGCTCGTCGAACAGACAAAGGGAGCGGTAGGTTACCCTTTCTAAAATGGAAATAATATTCGTCATGTGGGCGCTAAACGTGGACAAGGATTGCTCAATGCTCTGTTCATCGCCGACGTCGGTTAAAATCTTATCAAAAATACAAGCGGTTGAGCCTTCCTGACAAGGGATGAACAGCCCCGCTCCCGCCATCGCTGACAAGAGCCCCATCGTTTTGAGCGCCACCGTTTTACCGCCGGTGTTGGGGCCGGTGATAATGAGCGTATCATAGTCCTTCCCTAAGGCGATATCGACCGCCACGACCCGCTTTTCGTCAATCAGCGGATGACGGGCACGGCGAAAATCGACCACGCCGTCATCGTTTAATTTCGGCTTTACCGCACGAAGAGATGAGGCGTATTTAGCTTTGGCAAACTGGAAATCGAAGAAGGTTAATAAATCGTAATCCTCTTCGATCATATCAAATTGGGCACAGGCAAGAGTGGACAGTTCCTGC
The DNA here is from genome assembly GCA_045596725.1 of Eubacteriales bacterium. Lineage (GTDB taxonomy): Bacteria > Bacillota > Clostridia > Oscillospirales > UMGS1783 > CAKSHC01. The sequence goes on along the minus strand of JAZOCX010000043.1, from coordinate 106 downwards.
AAAATGCGCTCGATCTCGTGCTTTTCCTTGCCTTCCAACAGGCGGATCTCGTTATTGGCCTCCACCACCGCCGAGGGCTCGATAAAGAGGGTTTGGCCCGATGCCG
>JAZOCX010000042.1:0-5089 GCA_045596725.1 Eubacteriales bacterium | reverse complement strand
CTCTCATTGTGCTGATGGCACAGCTGGGTAGCTTTGTGCCGGCAAAGGAGGCTAAAATCGGTATTTGCGACCGTATTTTCACTCGTGTGGGTGCATCGGATGATCTGGCGTCCGGTCAGTCTACCTTTATGCTTGAAATGTCGGAGGTTGCCGGTATCTTAGAAAATGCCACCTCTCGGTCCCTTATTATTTATGACGAAATCGGTCGAGGAACCAGCACTTATGACGGTATGTCGATTGCTCGTGCTGTGTTAGAATATACGGCGGACCGTGAAAAATTAGGGGCTAAATGCGTTTTTGCCACTCATTACCATGAACTCAGCAAGCTTGAAGGAACGGTAGATGGTGTTATCAATTGCCGTATTGCGGTGAAAAAGCGTGGCGATGAAATTATATTTTTACGCAAAATCGTTGCCGGTGCCGCTGATGAAAGCTATGGTATTGAAGTTGCCAAGCTTGCAGGGGTTAAGGAAACGGTTATTGAACGAGCCAAAGCCGTCTTGAAAGAGACGATTGCGCAAACAAGCAAGGCTTCCTTTAATGAAGCCGAATCGGCGGTTGAGCAGTTAAGCTTACTTGATGATAACAGTGCCGCTGTTATTGAAGAATTGCGTTCTACGAACGCTGAGACACTTTCGCCTCTTGAAGCATTGAGTTTACTCTATAAACTGACAAAGCTGTCCCGAGGAGAAGAATAATTACAGGAGAGAAACATGGAGCGTATTCGTGTTTTATCGGCCGAAGTTGCTCAGTTAATTGCGGCCGGTGAGGTCGTGGAACGTCCGGCCAGTGTAATTAAAGAATTAGTTGAAAATGCCATTGATGCAGGTGCTACCGTTATTCGTGTAGATATTGAGGGTGGCGGTGTGCGCCTAATGCGTGTCAGCGACAACGGTTGCGGTATGAATGAAACAGATGCAAAAAACTGTTTTTTACGTCACGCTACCAGCAAAATTTCTTCGGCTAGTGATATCAATGGCGTTATAACGTTAGGGTTTCGCGGTGAAGCTCTTGCGTCAATTGCGGCGGTTTCTCGTGTGAAATTGGTTACCAAAACAAAAGATGCCGTTGAGGGTACATGCGTTGTTATGAGCGGTGGCGTCTTTGATTTGTGTGAGCCGATCGGTGCGGCTGACGGCACAACGATTGCTATTGAAGATCTTTTTTATAATACACCTGCACGAAAAAAATTCTTAAAGAGTGAACGTGCTGAAACCGGTGCGATCTCCGGACTTATTGATCGCTTGGCGTTATCACATCCCGAGATTTCATTTCGCTATTATAACAATGGGAAAGAGGAGCTTTTCACGCCGGGTGATGATAATATTACCAGTGCTGCTGCGTCTGTATTAGGCAAAGAAACTGCACGTAATATGATTGAAGTTGAACCTCAGCAGGGCATTGCCGTTGAGGGGCTGATTAGTCGCCCCTTAGCTTGCAGAGGTAATAGAAATCAGCAGTTTTTCTTTATTAACGGGCGTTGTGTTACATCGGGTCTTTTGTCGAAGGCATTAGAATCGGCCTATGCAGGCTCGATTATGACAGGCAAATATCCTATATGTATTTTACGGTTGACGATTGATCCTACACAGATAGATGTAAATGTTCATCCCTCTAAGAGCATCGTCAAGTTTACTGATGAGAAACCGATTTTTTCAGCAGTACATAGTGCTGTTTCTCAGGCATTATCGCAAATGGATCAGCGGCACGTAGCAGTTTCTTCATTCATGCCAAAACAGGAACAGCAGAAAATCGTTCAGGGATTTTATGATACCCCCGTTAAGCAACCGACGCTGGATGCTGCCGTAATTGTAGAAACTGAATCCAAGAAGGAAGATCATGCCTTTGAATATGTGTATCATAAGCCCAGAAACACGGTTTTAACCTTTTCCGATCGTATTCCAATGAAAATGCCGAAGACTTCTCCTGCTCAGCCTATTGTGCCAAAACAGAACGTTCCTGCTTTTAAGGTGGAGTCTGAGGTTGAGATCAATGAGGAAGTTGCACCTCAGGTTGTATTGATCGGTGAAATATTTAATACCTACATCATTGCGCAGTGTGGCGATGAAGTGTATTTTATTGATAAGCACGCTGCCCACGAACGATTGATCTATGAAAAACTAAAAAACGAATCAGAATCAACGAAACAGCCACTGTTAATAGATTTAGTCTTGACGCTTACTCGATCTGACAAAGAAAGCATTTTGGAGCAAATGGATTATTTTGCTTCTTGTGGCTTTGAAATGGAAGATTATGGCGGTAATGCCTTGATGGTTCGCGCGATCCCCACTGAATTATCGGTCAATGATGTTTTGGAAGTTTTAGAGCAAGCGGTGTCGTCGCTTAATGATCATCATAACGCCAAAGATAAGAAGACCCGTATTTTAGAGGTTATGGCCTGCAAAGCCGCAGTTAAGGGCGGGCAGATCAGCAGTAGGGAAGAGCATGAAAAATTATTAGATCGTCTGTTTTCGTTACCGGATGTAAAGTATTGCCCGCATGGTAGACCGATTATTTACACAATGACGAAAAAGGACTTTGAAAAAATGTTCAAGAGGATCGTATCATGACAGAAAATACGGTTATCTGTATTGTAGGGTCTACGGCAACGGGTAAATCGGGTTTGGCTATTGAGTTAGCAAAAATCCTTGACGGAGAGATAGTTTCGGCTGATTCTATGCAAATCTATCGGGGATTTACTGTTGGTACTGCAAAAGTAATGTCTGACGAAATGCAAGGAATACCCCACCACCTCATTGACATTATTGCACCAGATGCAACCTTCTCCGTGGCGGAATACTGTGAGTATGCTCAAAAAGCGATTGATGATATTTTGCGTAGGCGTAAAGTTCCTGTGCTTGTCGGTGGAACGGGGCTCTATATTGACAGTTTGATGTCGGGTATATCCTTTGATGAGATGCAAATTGATGAGGATTATCGGGAATCCTTAGTACGACTTGCGCAAGATAAAGGAAATGACGCCGTATGGCAACAACTTAGTGAGATAGATCCCGTGTCTGCCCAAGCGTTACATCCTAACAATCTAAGAAGAGTGATTAGGGCGTTAGAAATTCATCATATAACAGGACAACCCTTTTCCGTATATGCTAAGCAGGCAAGGGGAGAGGCACCCTATTCAGTTGTATATATAGGTCTACGATATCGTGATCGCCAAAAACTTTACAATCGAATTGATCAACGAGTGGATGAGATGATGGAAAATGGGCTGCTTGATGAATTGCGTAATCTTATTGAACAAGGTGTGCCTACGAATTGTCAAGCATTTCAAGCCATTGGCTATAAAGAATTAATACCTGTACTTGATGGAGAGCGCATACTTGATGAGGCTATTGAGCTCATTAAACGAAATTCCCGCAGGTATGCCAAACGTCAGTATACGTGGTTTAAGCGAAATAGTGATATTCACTGGATCGACGTTGATTGCGAAGATGTTATACTTAGAGCAAAAGAAATTTTACACATAGGATGAAAAGATGGCAAAAATAAAGCGTAAAAACAGAATACGTATTATAGCAGCGATTTTAATTGTTGCTGTGGTTTTTTATGCGCTTTTTCAAGTGATTAATCTCTTTTCTCGTGATGTGGAAATTGCGAGATTGAGATGGTATACCACAGAAGAGAAAACTGAAAGTACGGCAGTTTTCTTCCGTGATGAAACGGTTCTTTCGGCATCCTCCGGCAGTTACGATTATGCCGTTGATGATGGCTCACGAGTGGCTATCGGCGATAAAATTGCAACGGTATATTCATCGGCTAACAATGCAGGTTTTGCTGATGAATTAGATAAATTGCAAGCTCAGCTGGATAGTTTAACCGAGATTTATGAATCAGGTAATTTATTTGATTATGATGTATCCCGTTTAGACGAACAAATTAACGATTCCATCAACCATATTTTGCAATATTCTGATTTGGGCAATGCCAAAGATACACAGCCATTCGTCCACGATTTAGCAAAATTATTAAATAAACGATCTATTCTTGCGGGAAATGCCCAAGTAACGATTGAAGAAATAAACGAACTTAAAAATCAAATTACATCCTTAAAGAACAGTTCAAATGTAATTGCAACGGTTTACTCATCGGTTGCCGGCTATTTTACGTCGCAATATGACGGATATGAAGGTAAACTTCCGATTAAGGCGGCAGAGGACATAACCGTTTCGAGTGTAAATAGTTATATCAATGCTAATAAATCCACTTCTATTCCGGCAGATTACGTTGGAACGGTGATTAAGGGTTTTGCTTGGAAGTGTGCCATTTTAGTTCCGGCTGAGCAGAATGTTAAGGTAGGAAACTATATTCGTGTACGATTCCCCGAATATTCGGATGAAAGTATGCGTGTACAGGTTTCTCAGGTGTCGGAAGAGCAGGACGGTATGGTAGCAGTTGTTATTTCTTCGGCTGATCATATTGGATTACATATGGGTGAACATATCCAATCCGTTGAGATTATAACGTCAAGATATAGCGGCTACTATGTGAACAAAAATGCCATCAAGTTTGAGAATGGCGTAACCGGCATCTACTTGCTCAAAGGCAAAATATTGTCCTTCCAAACGGTTAACGTAGTGTATACCGGCGATGATTTTGCTCTTATTGTTTCAAGCGCATCCTCTGATATCGGTGAAAGCGACGATGTTGTCATTGCGGGAAGAGACCTTTATGACGGCAAGGTCATAAAAGGATAGTAGAGGTAAGCAGATGAGTATATCAGATAATATTCTAACAATTCGAGAAAAGATTGAGAAAGCGGCTTTCCGAGGTGGGCATAACCATAATGATGTTACGCTTATGGCTGTTACAAAAACCCGCACGGTAGAAGAGATATGTGAAGCGATTGATTGCGGTATTCGTGTTATTGGTGAAAATCGTGCACAAGAGCTTAATCAAAAATATGATTCATTACATACCTTGTGCGATCTTCATTTTATTGGACATTTGCAAACCAATAAAGTATCGCAAGTGATAAATAAAGTAAGCATGATTCAATCACTGGATTCCCGACGATTGGCTGATGCTATTGAGTCGAAAGCCTCGTCATTGGGAAAGACTGTGTCGGCGCTCG
>JAZOCX010000041.1:0-23676 GCA_045596725.1 Eubacteriales bacterium | reverse complement strand
CGTTTACGGAAACACCAAAAAGGCCGTTATGCTGTTGACTGAACAGTTGAAAAACAAGGGCTGTACCGTTAAGGTGTACGATTTGGCTCGCAGTGATATGGCAGAGGCGGTAGCCGATGCTTTTCGTTACAGCAAACTGGTCTTGGCTACCACCACCTACAATGCCGACATTTTCCCGTTTATGAAGGAGTTTATCCATCATTTGACCGAGCGGAATTTCAGCAATCGTACCGTTGCCTTTATCGAGAACGGCACCTGGGCACCGATGGCGACCAAGGTGATGAAACAAGGGCTTGAAAAGTGCAAAAACCTCACCTTTACTGAAAACGGAGTAACCATTCTGTCGGCGCTAAGTGATGAGAGTATGGCTCAACTGAGTGCCCTTTGTGATGAACTTGTGTAAAAGTATTTTTCTTGCAATTTTAAGCAAGTTGTGATATGCTTAATAATTAAGAAGGATGATTAAGGAGGCACATAATGAAGACTTGTATTTTGTCAATGCAAAAGGTCAATAATATGGGTTCGGTGTTGCAAAGCTATTCCTTAAAGAGAATGATGGAAGAGCTGGGACATACGGTCTCCTTTATCGATATTAAGCGTATTGAAGAAGATGCCAAACTGGTTGAGAACGTCAACATTTTTAACGAAGGCGAAAAAAGAACGGTTGGCATAATAAAGGCAAAAAAGTTCGATCGCTATGCAATAAACCGTCTGCGAATCAAGCGCAAAAATGCCCGTCAGAAACTCTTATACAAGGAGTTTCGCGAGCGTGAATTGGGCATTGATCCAAAAGCCAATGATGAGAAATACGATGCCTGCGTTATTGGTTCCGACGAGGTGTTTAATATTTGCGATCGCTCGTCGTGGGGGTTTTCCACGCAGTTGTTCGGAAACGTTGAACAGGCAGAAAAGGTCATTACCTATGCCGCCAGTTGCGGAGCCACTACTTATGAACGGCTTAACGTTGCTGTCGTTGAGCGTTTGAAGCAGACAATGGCTAAACTGAGCGCTGTTTCGGTTCGGGATGAGAACACCCGCACGTTTGTTTCGAATTTGGTTGATACACCCATCACGCTGAGTCTGGACCCCGTTGTGGTGGGAGATTTTTCCGCTGAAATAGAGAAGGCTGTTTTGCCGAAACTCCCCGAGCGCTATTGCATCGTTTATTCTTACTACAACCGCATGACCTCGCCCCAAGAAATTCGTGAAATCAAGCGTATCTGTAAAAAGCATCATTTGGAGATCATTTCCGTCGGTGCGCCTCAAATGTGGATCAAAAAACACTATCCCATGTCGCCCTTTGCTTGCTTGAAGGCATTTGCGGGTGCCGAGTTTGTTGTAACCGATACCTTCCACGGCACCATCTTTTCCACCAAGTACGCCAAGCGTTTTGCTACGATGGTCCGTCCCAGCAATCAAAACAAATTAACCGACCTGATCAAGAGATTAGGCATTGAGGAGCATTTGTTGCAGGATATTTCACAGGTTGATCGGGCATACGATCTTAACGATGATTTGGCTGACCGTCAGCAGAGATTATTGCCGTATCGTGTCGAAACGATGGATTATTTGCGAGCAAATCTTTGATTCGTTGTCTTGATTATTAAGACCGCCCTTGTGGGCGGTCTTATTTCTTTGTAAAAAAACGCTATTTTTGTGGTGCAAATGCAGAATAGTTATTGCATTTTCAAAAAAGGAGTGATATAATGCAATATGTAATATAGCATTATTTTCGGAAAGTGCCGCTTGGACTAATCGGCGCTGTTAATAAGGAGAAGAAATGGAAAAAGCAGAAACCAAAGAAAAAGAGTATTATGTGATCGACATAGTACATATTCTCAAAGCATTGTGGAGACAGATCTGGGTGCTCATCGTAACCGGTCTGATCGGTGGTACCATTGGATTTTTAATTGCATCCTTTGTTATCACGCCTACCTATTCCTCCTCGATCATGCTGTACGTTAACAACGGTGTATCGGTCGGCGGTTCCAGTTTTAGCATCACCGCTTCTCAGATCACGGCGGCGCAGAACCTCGTTCGCACCTACGTTGTTATGCTGAACAACCGTACCACCTTGGAGGCGGTTGGCGAGGAAGCCGATGTTGACTATTCCTCTGCGGCTATGATGAATATGATCCGAGCCGAAGCGGTTAACGAAACCGAAGTTCTTCGTGTTACCGTTACCACCAACGATCCCTATGAGGCCCAGCGAATAGCCAATGCTATCGCTAAGGTATTACCCCGCCGTATCTCCGAGATCATCGAAGGCAGTACGATGGAGGTCGTTGACTCGGCTGTTGTTAACCTGCGTAAGGTTGAGCCGAGCATTACCAAATATACCGCTATCGGTCTGGTGGTCGGTGTACTCTTCGCCGCTGCGATTGTTACGATTATTGCCGCTGTTGATAACCGCATCCACGATGAGGACTATCTGTTGCGTACCTATAAGTATCCGATCCTGGCCAAGGTTCCTGCGCTTAATGTTTCGGCAAACGGCTACGGTTACGGCTACGGTTACGGCTACTATGCCCGTAATAACAACAATACAACGGCTGAAAAGTAAAGGAGGTTATTGTGATGGAAAAGTCTCAGAAAAAAGAAGTATTCACCGCTGATAAAAAGCAGTTCCTTCACCAGAACCTGTCCTTTACAGCAAAAGAGCAGTACAAACTGCTTCGTACAAATTTGTCCTTTACCTTGCCGGAGGATGAAAAGTGCCCCGTTATCGGCGTTACCAGTTCTACCCGTGGCGAAGGTAAAAGTACGACGGCTATTAACTTGTCTTACGTTCTGGCCGAAAGCGGCAAGCGTGTGCTGTTGATCGACGGCGACTTGCGTCTGCCCAGCGTTGCCAGTAAGATGGATATTGCCAACACCCCCGGCCTTACCAATTTGCTGATGGGCCAGGAATCGCAGGATTTCAGCGTTTTCCGCACTGATATCCTTAGTAACTGGTACATTCTTCCTTCCGGCGATCTGCCGCCCAACCCCCCTGAGTTGCTTGGCTCTCACCGTATGGAGGCGATGCTGGACGTTCTGAAAGAGAAATTCGATTATATTATCGTGGACCTGCCTCCCGTAAACTTAGTTTCCGACGCCCTTGCTATTTCCCGATTCATCACCGGTATGATTGTGGTCGTTCGTGAGAACCGCACCACCAAGAAGAACCTTGAACTGTGCTACCGTCAGTTGCAGATGACCAGCGTTAAGGTTCTCGGCTGCATTTTGAATAACTGCAAAAACGGCCGTGAATCCTATGGTCGTTACAAAGAATATGGTTACGGTTATGGCTATGGTTATGGCTATGGTTATGGCTATGGCTACCGCAGGAAGAAAAAATGATTGACTTTCATAGCCATATTTTGCCGGCTATGGATGATGGCAGTAAGGATATTGAGGAAACGACGGCGTTGCTCAATATGTTGTCCGAGCAGGGCGTAACCAAAGTGGTGGCGACTCCTCACTTTTACGCCGATAATGAATCGGTCGATATGTTTTTGGAGCGTCGACAAAAGGCTTTTGAGCAAACGGCAGAGATAGCCGATGCCCCTGAGATAGTGCTTGGTGCCGAGGTTCGGTATTATAACGGTATCAGTCATTTACAGGATCTCAAAAAGCTTTGCGTGCAGGGTACAAACCTATTATTGATTGAAATGCCTTCCACCAAATGGCCAACCTCTTGGGTGAATGAAATTGTTACCATAGCATCGAGAAAAGAAGTTCGCCCCGTTTTGGCACACATAGAGCGGTATATCAAACGTCAGGATCATGACATATGGGAGAAGTTTTTAACAAATCGAGTGATGCTTCAATGTAACGCCGATTTCTTTATTGATTTCCCCCGAAGGCTGAAAGCCTTCACATTACTCAAAAATTATGCGGTTCACTTCATTGGATCGGATAGCCATAATCTTACCGACCGAGCTCCTCGGATCGGAGAGGCGATGGATATGATCCGAAAGAAGATGGGCGCTGATTTTGCAGATCAGATGATCGCCTTTGGCGAGAGCTGGTTTGAATAAATTAATAAATTTTTTCATTTGAAAGGAAAGAATACTCATGAAAAAGGTACTTGCAATTGTTCTGGCACTGGTAATGGTTACGTCTTTGAGCATTACCACTTTTGCTAAGGGTGGCTTCATTGTCAGCCCCTCTAACAACGACGGTCCTACTCTGGAAGACTTCAAAAACGAGAGTGAAGACTGCACCGGCGTAATCGTAGTTACTCCTTATCACGACCGTGATAACCTCGATCCTACCGCAAAGGATTTGATCGAGGACGCTTATGATCGTATTAAGGGCACCGATGATCTTACCAACCTCACCGATGAACTCGAAGATGTTGCTAAGAAGAACAACGTTGACCCCGATAACCTCGGCGTAAGCAACCTGTTCGACGTTTCTTATGAAGGTTGTACCGATCATAACAGCCACGGTCCCTTCACCATCACCATTTCTGATGACACCGCTGAGAACTTTATTGCTTTGATGCAGTGGAACGGCACTTCTTGGACTATCATCAAGAACGTTGTTATCACCGGCAACAAGCTGACCTTCACCAGCGATCAGTTTGGTCCTTATGCCATCGTTACCGCTACCGGTTCTCCTTCCACCGGCGATAACGTTGACCTCGTTCTCTACATTACCTTGATGGTTGTATCGGCAGCCGCTTTGGTTACCGTTCTTGTTATCTATAAAAAGAAGAACAAGAAGGCTGAGTAATTAATCGGTTTATGAAATCGGCAAAAGTACCGAAGAGGACATATCTTCGAATTGCCATCATAGTGTTGACGCTTGTGCTCATTATGTCCGTTGTGTTGTTTTCGGTTAATCTGTGGGAATCGAATCAGGGTGGGGGTTTCCTGCCGGGAGGCGATTCCGGCCAGAAAATCGTTAACTATAACGGTCAGGAATATGTGTTTCGTGATGAGTTGGAAACCTTCCTTATTATGGGTCTTGACAAATATGAGATGACCGGTAATGAGGATGATTTCACCAACAATATGCAGGCAGACTTTCTGATTTTGTTTATTTTTGATAAGGAAAACGAAAGTTACAGCACGATTCAAATCAACCGCGACTCTATGATCAAGATGAATGTGCTTGGTGTTGCCGGTCAATCGGTCGGCACCGTAACCAAGCAGATTGCTCTTGCGCACACTTACGGAAACGGGCGTACTACCAGCTGCCGAAATACAGCGGATGCCGTTTCAGAGCTGTTGTGTGGGGTAGAGATTGATTATTATATGTCCTTAACCATGGACGCTGTCGCCATCTTGAATGATAAGGTGGGCGGCGTTGAGGTAACAATAGCAGAAGATTTTGTCGGAGTTGACCCTGATTTGACTCCGGGTGAAACTGTGCGCTTAAAAGGCGACCAAGCGTTGCGTTACGTCCGCACCCGTATGGGCTTGGAGGACAGTAGTAACGCTGCCCGTATGAAGCGTCAGCAACAGTATCTGCAAGCCCTGCATCAACAGGTACAGCAGAGCGTAAAGGATAGTGAATCTTTTGCCGTTGATGCTGTTCTTAGTATCTCCGACTACATGGTTTCTAATTGCACATCTACGCAGTTACAACGATTTTTCTATGCTGCTTCGGATTATCAATACAAAGGAATCTCCACAATAGAAGGACAATCCGTAGTGGGTGAAAAATTTATGGAGTTTTATCCTAATGCCGACTCGGTAAGAGAGACGGTAGCACGGCTTTTGTGTGAGCCGAAGAGATAACAAAAGCTAGGAATAGGAGAGGAATATGCAAACGGAAAATAGGGTGTTAACAAAAGACACCCGAGAAACCGAACTGCTTCGCATATCGCCCAAACCCGTATATAACTTTTTCAAGAGATGCTTCGATGTAGTATGTTGTGTCATGGGGCTGCTTATATTGGCGGTTCCCATGCTCATCGTAGCCATCATTATCGTTATTGATTCCCCCGGTGCATCTCCGATATATGCACAAACACGTGTGGGTAAGAATGGACGAGAGTTTAAGTTTTATAAATTTCGCTCAATGATTCCCAATGCCGATAAACAACTTGAATCATTGCTGGATAAAAACGAAATGGATGGTCCTGCCTTTAAGATAAAGGAAGACCCTCGTATTACCCGTGTGGGTAAGTTTATTCGTCGCACCAGTATTGACGAGTTGCCTCAGTTGTGGAACGTAGTTAAGGGCGATATGAGCTTGGTTGGCCCCCGTCCGCCCCTACCTCGTGAGGTGGAGCAGTACACTGAATATGACAAACAACGCCTGGCTGTTACGCCCGGCTTGACTTGTTATTGGCAGGCTACCCCGCGTCGGAATGATATCACCTTTGAGCAGTGGGTGGAATTAGATCTGAAATACATATCTGAACGAAGTTTCAAAACAGATATACTTATTCTCTTTAAGACGGCCGGTGCTGTTTTTGGACAGGAGGGTGAATAATGGCTCGGGACAATCTTCGCATTGCCATGTTGGGTCATAAGCGCATTCCTTCACGAGAAGGCGGCATTGAGATCGTAGTCGGTGAACTGTCGAGCCGCATGGCAAGCAGGGGACATCGGGTTACCTGTTATAATCGCAAAGGTCATCACGTCAGCGGAGCTGATTTTGACCATGCGCAAGAAAAGGAATATAACGGGGTTCGCTTAAAGAGCGTCTTGACGATAGAAGGGCGCGGGCTTGCTGCTATGACCGCGTCTTTTTCTGCTTCCATATGTACCGCATTGGGGAAATACGATGTGGTACATTTTCACGCAGAGGGGCCTTGTGCGGCGCTGTGGATACCAAAACTTTTCGGTAAGCGCTGTGTGGCAACCATACATGGACTGGATCATCAGCGGGCAAAATGGGGACGTTTTGCTTCCTGGTATATTCATTTTGGCGAGAAATGCGCCGTGCGCTATGCCGACGAGATCATCGTATTGAGTAAGAGCGTACAGCAGTATTTCAAAGACACCTATGACCGTGATACCGTATTGATCCCTAACGGCGTTAATCGCAGTGAGCAAAAAGAGGCTCGGATCATTACGGAGAAATACGGTCTTAATAAAGACGACTACATTCTGTTTTTGGCACGACTTGTGCCGGAGAAGGGTCTCCAATATTTGATTCGTGCCTTCAAACAGTTAAAAACCGATAAGAAATTGGTTATTGCAGGCGGAGCGTCTGAGGCAACAGGCTTTGTAGATGAACTCAAAGCACTCGCCGGTGATGATCCCCGTATTATCTTTACGGGCTTTATTCAGGGTGAGGAATTGGAAGAGATGTACAGTAATGCTTATCTGTACGTTTTGCCGTCCGACTTGGAAGGTATGCCGCTGAGTTTGCTGGAAGCGATGAGCTACGGCAATTGCTGTTTAACCAGTGATATTCCTGAGTGTGCCGACGTTATTCGTGATATGGGCTACACCTTTAAGCAGGCAGACGAAGCCGATCTTTTGGATAAACTCACGATGCTCTGTGAAAACCCCGAAAAGGTTGACAAGATTCGGGCGCAGGCGGCGGACTTTATCTGTAATTGCTATAATTGGGATGACGTAACCGACAGGACCATTGAACTTTACAGGAGAAAGAAATGAAGATATTACTCATCAACAAGTTTCTCTACCCCAACGGCGGGTCGGAAACCTACATATTCAAATTGGGTAACTATCTGCTTTCGCAGGGTCATGAGGTGGAGTATTTCGGCATGGAGCACGAGGGTCGTATCGTCGGCAACCGTGTTGATGCCTATACCTCGGATATGGATTTCCACGGCGGGTCAAAACTTGCCAAATTAACCTATCCCATTAAGACCATTTACAGCAAAGAAGCTCGGGTGCAGATTCGCAAGGTGCTGGAAGATTTCCAGCCGGATGTTTGCCATATTAACAATTTCAATTTCCAATTAACACCGAGCATTATTTTAGAGATCAAGAAGTGGAACCCGAACTGTCGCATTGTCTTTACGGCGCATGACGGCCAGTTGGTTTGCCCCAATCATCTCTTCCGCAACCCGAACAGCGGGCAGGTCTGCGAAAAGTGCATTGACGGTAATTTCCTCAACTGCATCAAGGGCAGATGTATCCACGGCTCTCTTGCCAAATCGGCAGTAGGCGTTGCGGAGGCCTATTTTTGGAAGATGATGGGCGTGTACAAGAAGATTGACACCGTCATTTGTCCTTCCCACTTTTTGAAGAGCAAGCTTGATCACCACCCGCATCTTAAAGATGCTACGGTGGCAATCCATAATTTCATTGATACTGTTGCCCCGCCCACCAACGAAAAGAAGGATTATATCCTGTATTTCGGGCGTTTTTCGGAAGAAAAAGGCGTACAAACTTTGGTGGAGGTGTGCAAGCAGTTGCCGCACATTCCCTTTATCTTTGCGGGAAGCGGTCCGCTTGAACATCTGCTTGACGGGGTGGACAATATTACCAACGTCGGTTTCCAGACGGGAGAAGCCTTGGCAACTCTGATAGCGCAGGCGCGTTTAACGCTTTGCACTTCCGAATGCCACGAAAACTGCCCCTTCTCGGTTATGGAAAGCCAGATGTACGGCACCCCCGTTCTGGGCGCCCGCATCGGCGGTGTTCCCGAACTGATCGAGGTTGGCAAAACCGGTGAATTGTATGAAAGCGGTAACGCGGCGCAGCTCAAAGAGAAAATTGAGGAGCTGTGGCAAAATAAAGAACTGCTGAATCAGTACAGCGAAAACTGTAAGGAAGTCCGCTTTGCGTCGGTTGAGGAATACGTAAACAAATTGAAGGATATTTATTGCTAAGGAAAGGAGAAGGATCGTATGGGACAAGCCATAGAGAAACGGCACTATGCCGCGATTGACGGTTTGCGAGCCTTTGCGGCTGTCGGTATCGTGCTGATGCACATATTAGATAACGGCAAATACGCTCTTACCGGCTTTGTACCCGAGCATATGATCCCATCTCTTACCAATTTAGTCTTTCTTTTTATGATCATTAGTGGTTTTTCCCTTTGCTGTGGCTACTACGATAAGATCATCAACAACAAAATCACCCTCGCCCAATTTTACGGTAAGCGTTTTGCTAAAACTTGGCCCTTTTTCGCCTTTTTGTGTGTCGCGGATCTGTGCATTTCGCCGAGCATCGAAGCACTTAACGAGGTTTTTGCAAACCTGACTTTGTGTTACGGCCTCTTTTCGCATCATACGATGAGCGTTATTGGTGTAGCATGGTTTTTGGGCGTTGTATTTCTGTTTTATTTACTTTTCCCCTTCTATTGCTATTTGCTTTCGGATAAGAAGCGGGCATGGTTCTCTTTTGCCGTGGCGCTTGCGTTCAACCTGTTCTGCTCGGATTATTTCGATTTGGGTCGTCGTAATATTATGTATTGCGCCGTATTCTTCCTTGCCGGCGGCTTGATTTACCTCTATCGTGAGCCCCTGCAAAAATTCTCCGAGAAATATCGCCTTTTAGCCTTCTTGCCCTGTGTGGCATTAACGGTTGTCTATTATTTCTTTGAAGGTTCTGCCTTCATTATGCTGTTGGTATTTTCCTGCTATCTTATCTATGCCATCGGCAACACCCATAAGAGTATTCTCCATAACCCCGTTACCAAGTTTTTCAGCGGGATTAGTATGGAAGTGTATTTAAGCCATATGCTCATCTTCCGTGTACTGGAAAAAATCGGCGTTGTTCATTTGTTCGGCAACGGACTGCTTTCTTATGTAGTCGTTACGGTTGCGACGCTGGCGGGTGCGGTTGTGTGTGCGCTGGTATTCCGTTTTGTTATGGATAAGATTACTGAGCTTATCCAAAGAAAGCGGGTAAGAGCATGAAAAGTGTGGATATCTGCAAACCGCAGGACTGTGCCTTGTGCATGGCTTGTGTGAATACCTGCCCCGTTTCGGCTATTCATATTGCGCACGACGAGATGGGCTTTGAAGCCATTTGCGTTGACGAAGAAAAATGCGTTGACTGCGGCGCTTGCGCCCGTGTGTGTAAGGCCCGTAAGTCCATTGAAAAAAGAGTGCCCGACGTTGGCTACGTAGGCCAGGCTAAGGACAATCAAAAGCTTGCCTGCTCGGCATCGGGAGGCGCCTTTCAGATGCTCGCTGAGATCATCTTGGAACGTGGCGGCGTGTGCTACGGCAGTGAATTTTGCAAGGATTCCTTTGATGCCAAGCACGTCCGTATCGACAATAAACAAGATATGGCAAGAATTCTTAATTCTAAATATATTCCCAGCCTCATCGGCACGGCCTATCAGCAGGCAAAGGCCGATTTGCAGGCGGATAAATGGGTGCTGTTTTGCGGAACGCCCTGTCAGATCCAAGGCTTAAAAGCCTATCTGAACAAGGAGTATGACAAACTGCTGTGTGCCGATCTGATTTGCCACGGCGTAACGGCAACCAAGTGGTTCCACGACTATGTTGCATTAACAGAGAAGCAACGCCACATCAAGGTCGTTGATTATCAGTTCCGTGATAAGAGTGTGAGCTGGGGCACCAATTATTGCTATTCCTATTATAAGACAAACGATCCTCACAAAAGAATCAAGACACAGCATTGTCCCCGTGAGGGCTCGTCGTATATGATTCAGTATTTACGGGGAAATATTTTCCGTGAAAACTGTTATTCGTGTGAATTGTCGAGCAGTAATCGCGTCAGCGATTTCACGCTGGGTGATTTCTGGGGCATTGAGCTCGAATATCCTGAGCTGGTTTTGAATAAGGATACTCGCTTGTCTTTGCGTCGGGGCGTGAGTTGTTTGTTGCTCAATACACCGAAAGCGCAGGATTTCATCCCGTCGCTTCAAGAAAAAATGAAGATATTCCCCGTTGAGGTGGAAAGAATCGTTCGCCATAACGGTAATTTGCGTGAAGCATCAAAACCCGGCAAATCGAGGGAACACGTGCTCAGCACCTATGCTAAGCACGGCTATGCCCCGATTGAGGCGGAATATCAAGCCTCTGTCGGCAAAAAACGCCACGTTTATAATCTGAAAAACACCTTGAAGTCCATTCTGCCGGATCGGTTGCGTATCTTTATTTATCGCACACCCTGGCTGAGCAAATGGGTCTTCCATTAAATAAGTAAGGAGCTGAGAGTAATGAAAATATCGGTTAATTCCACGTTTAGTTATGTAAAATTCAATTTGAATTACGGCTCAGCTTTGCAGTGCTATGCTCTGCAAAAATATTTGAAGTCCCGCGGCCATGAAGCAACCCTGCTCCGCGATTATCGGGCTAACCCCAAGTATATTATCAAACGCCTGAAAAATTTGCGCTATTTTAGCCCCTTTATGGCAAAAACCAAGGCGCAGATTCAGTTGCAGAAGTTTATCAAAAAGCATATCGCCTTATCGGCTCGGGGATACCTCTCTTATCGTTCACTCGTAAAGCATTGTCCCGACGTGGATTGCCACATTGTCGGCAGCGATCAGGTATGGCATAATGCCAACCCCTCCCGCTATCTTACCTATGCCCCCGATAACGCCCTGAAATTATCCTATGCGGCAAGCTTTGGCGCAAACCGCATCTCGGATCAGATGAAATCGGCAATCTCTGCTCCGCTTTCTCGCTTTAACGGTATTACCGTCCGTGAGGCTTCGGGTGTCGATATTGTCGGCGAGATGGGCTATCAAGCCATCCACGTGCTTGACCCCACCCTGTTGCTCGATTGGGAAGAATATCCCTATTGCGAGAATAATAAGAATGATTACTACTATTGCTATTTCCTCAATCTCAGTGATAAGAAAAGCGTTTGCTATGATGCGATTAAGGAATATTGCGGTAGTCAAAATAAGGAGCTGTTGGTAACGGCGCCGCTGAACTATCCTTTATTTTTGCAGGAGAATCTGGTATTCCCTGCGGTAGAGGAATGGCTGGGGCTGTACAAGAATGCCGAGTGCATTTTCACCAACACCTATCACGGACTGCTCTTTTGTCTTATCTTCAAAAAGCAGTTTGTATTCTTCCAGCAGCAAGGAAAAACGAGTGCGGAAAACGAACGTTTTGCCTCGCTGTTGTCGATGCTGGAATTGACCGATCGTGTGGTGTCAGACGTGGATGCCAAAACGATTGAAGAGAAAGTAAAAGATACGATTGATTATGACCGTGTGTACAAGATTATTCGTGAAAAACGGGAAATCACCAATCAATTTTTTGCACAGTTTAGTATGTAAGAAAGAAAGGAAATTTGGTTATGGCAGGAAAATTAAACGGAACGGTTATCGTAACCTATCGTTGTAATGCAAAATGCACGATGTGCAATCGCTATAAAGAGCCTTCCCGTCCCGAGGACGAAATTTCGATTGAAACCATTAAGAAATTGCCCGAGATGTATTTTACCAACATCACCGGCGGTGAGCCTTTTATCCGTGAGGATTTGAAGGATATCGTCCGTGAGCTTTATAAGAAGAGCGATCGTATCGTTATCTCCACTAACGGCTTCTTCACCGATCGCATCGTTGATCTTTGCAAGGAGTTTCCTCAGATCGGTATTCGTATCTCGATCGAGGGCTTGGAGCAGACCAATAACGAGATCAGAGGCTTAGACGACGGCTTTAACAGAGGCTATACCACCCTTAAAACCCTTGTGGATATGGGTATGAAGGACGTAGGCTTCGGTATGACCGTGCAGGACAAGAATGCGCCTGACCTCGTGCCGTTATATGAACTCTCGAATGAGTTGAATATGGAATTTGCCACGGCATCGTTACATAACAGCTTTTATTTTGTAGAATCGAAGAACATCATTCATGACCGTCTGATGGTAGCGCAGAACTTTGAAAATCTGGTTAACCGTCTGCTCGAATCCAACAGTCCCAAGAAGTGGTTCAGAGCCTATTTCAATCATGGCTTGATCAATTACATTTTCAGCCAGAAGCGTCTGCTTCCCTGCGATATGAGTTTTGATACCTTCTTTATCGATCCTTTTGGCGACGTTATGCCCTGCAACGGCACCAAGGCCAAAGAGACGATGGGTAACCTCAACGAGCAGAGCTGGGACGAGCTGTGGAACAGTGAGCAGGCCGAAACGGTACGCAAGAAGGTTCGTTGCTGCGACCGTAATTGCTGGATGATCGGTTCGGTATCGCCCGCAATGCACAAGTACGTATGGGTTCCCTTCTTCTGGGTGCTGAAACATAAATTCCTCTTCTTCTTTAAGAAGAAAAAATATTCGATGTATGAAAACAAGATCGTTCGCGATTTCCGTGACGGCAAGGTAACCAAGGAAGAATTGGACGCCTGCTCGACCTGCGAAGGCTGCGGAAAGTAAGGAATTGCCCGATCGAAAGGAGCTGTTTGCGTGAAAGTAGCGGTTATAACAAGACATGCGGTTACCAATTACGGTGCCCTTTTGCAAGCCGTTGCCACCCAGCAGGCCATTGAGAACTTAGGGCACTCCTGCGAGATTATCAACTATATTCGGAAAGACGAAACCTATCGCCGTTTTGAATTTACCTTGCTCAAAGGCAAAAAAGAGTGGAGCAAAAACCCGCTGAAAAAGGCGGTGTATTTAGCCCTTCGCCTGCCTCAGGCGTATATTGCGGGCCGTAAGTTTGAAAAGGAAAGAGGCAAAAAGCTTCACCTGACCCCCCGCTACTCTTCCTTGGAGCAATTAGAAAATAACCTCCCTGAGGCTGACGTGTATATGACGGGCAGTGATCAGGTATGGGGCCCCGTTGCCGACGGAAGCTATGACAGTGCCTATTGTCTGTCCTTTGTTCCGGACGGAAAAAAGAAGCTGGCCTATGCGTCGAGCTTTGGCCGTGCGTCTTTGACGGAGGATACTGAAAACTACTACAAAAAATGGCTTTCCCGCTATGAAAGAATTGCGGTGCGGGAGAACAGCGCCGTTGATTTGCTCAAAGATTTCGGGCTCAAAGCCTCTCAGGTGGTAGACCCCACGCTACTGCTGGATGCTTCCTATTGGAACCGTTATGTGACCAAGCCGAAGACCAGGAAATACGTGTTGGTGTATCAGCTTCATAATAACCCCGCCGTGGGCGAATATGCCGAGAAGGTGGCAAAGGCGATGAACCTGCCCTTGATCCGCATTTCTCCTACGCTCCATCAATGCACCCGTCCCGGCAAGCTTGATTTTACGACTACCGTAGAAAAGGCGCTTACCTATATCAAAAACGCCGAGTGTTTAATCACCGACTCTTTTCACGGCACCGTTTTTGCCATGACCTATCACACCCCCTTTGTTGAGGTCTTGCCCAATAACGGCACCGGTACGAGAAACGTGAGTCTGTTACAGTTAACCGGCTTGTCCGACCGTATTGTATACGACCCCGAAAACGTCGCTTTGGCATCACAGCCGATTGATTATGAGCGTGTGGACGCTATTTTGCGCAAGGAACGGGAACGGTCGCTTGCCATTTTGAAGGATATGCTTGACTAAGAAAGGAAAGAAACCATGGTCGTTCTTTTTGATAAAAAAGAAAACTGTTGCGGTTGCGGTGCCTGCCGTTCGGTCTGCCCCGTATCGGCGATTGCGATGCAAAAGGATGAGCATGGCTTCGTTTACCCCGTTATTGATGCCGATAAATGCATTGAGTGCGGTAAATGTGTTAAAACCTGCCGTTTTGTAAAGGCAGAAAAAACTGAAACTTCGGCTGTATATGCAGCGATTACCAAGGATAGAAAAGCGATATTGAACTCTTCCTCGGGCGGTATCTTTTCCGTTTTGGCGGATAAAGTGCTGTCGATGAAGGGCGTTGTTTACGGCAGTGCCATGCTGGAAGAAAATAATCGCCTTTATGCAAAGCATATTCGGGTGGATAACCCTTCGCAGTTCCCCCTCTTGCAGGGCTCGAAATACCTGCAAAGCGATATCGGCGATACCTATATTGAGGCGAAAAAGGATTTGGAGGCGGGTCGTACCGTTCTCTTTTCGGGCACCCCTTGTCAGATCGACGGCTTAAAAGGCTATCTCGGTAAGGATTATGACGGGCTGTGGACGGTGGATATTATCTGCCACGGCGTCCCGAATAATGACTTTTTCAATGCCTATATCGAGCTTTTGAATAAGAAGTACGGCGGCAATGTCCGCAACTTCATTTTCCGTGATAAAACGGCGGGCTGGGGCCTGAATGCCAAGTACGTGTATGCCGACAAAAAAGGCAATATCAAAGAAAAGCGTATGCCGGCGCAGGTTTCGTCCTATTACGATATGTTCTTAAAGGGACAGATCTACCGTGAAAATTGTTACGTTTGCCCCTACGCTTGTGCCGAGCGTGTTGGTGATATTACGCTGGGCGACTATTGGGGTATTCAACGGGTTCATCCCGAACAGATGGTCGAAGCCGGCGGATTTTTCCGTGAGAGCGACGGCGTGTCCTGCGTCCTTGTGAATACCGAAAAGGGTGCGACTATCGTAGCCGATACGATTGATCATATGGCACTGTCTGCCTCTAATTTTGAGAACGCGGCTAAGGAAAACGGTCAGCTCAAAGCCCCCACCAAGAAACCTGCGGCAAGAGAAACCATCCTGAACCTTTATAAGGAGCAGGGCTATGAGGCGGTGGACCGCCGATTCAGAAAAGCGCAGGGAATCAAGCTGTATTATCGGTATGCCAAAGCAAAATTCCCTCGTTCCTTAAAACAAGTGTTAAAAAAGGCATTGCGTAAACGCTGATTGCTTTGGAGGAATTATGAAAATCCTTTATTTGGCCTTTGCCTGCAATCCCTATGCCGGCTCGGAAGCATACTGTGGCTGGGCGTGGCCTTTTACCATGCGGGAGCATGCCGAGGTGTATGTGTTGACCAGAAAAGATAACGGTCCGCATATTCGGCGGTATATTGAGGAAAACAACATAAAAAATGTGCACGTCTTTCACCACGATATCCCCGATTTTGTCGGGCAGTCCTACCGTGAGGGCAAGTTCTATCATTTCTATTATTTGTTGTGGCAGGCCACCTCGAAACGCACCATCAAGCAATTACATAAGCAATATCATTTTGACTATATTCATCAGGTAACGTTGGGCGACTTCCGTTCGGTTAACGGCAGTTGTACCATTAACGATACAAAATTCATCTTTGGTCCCGTGGGCGGTGCGCAAACAACACCGAAATCCTTCGAAATTTACGCTAAAAACGACCAAAAAACCGAAAAATTACGTGAATTTATCAATAAATTTACGGCATTTTCACCCGCTTTTCGTCGTAAATTGAACCATTGTTACCGTATTTTTTCTGCCAATAAAGAAACGCAGGATTATGTACAGCCCTTGGTGAAGGATAAAGAAAAGTGTCAGCTTCTTACCGAAAACGGTATTTATAAAGATAAGCTTTGCCCCAAAGCGCAGGAAGCAACCGCTTCAAAGGTAACGCTTTTGTGGGCGGGCAGAATCATCAACAAAAAAGGTCTCACCTTTTTGCTCGACGCCGTAAGCGATGTTGAGGCTAAGACGCCCTTTGAGGTTATTATCATTGGCGAAGGCCCGCAAAAGCAGGTTTTAGAAGAAAAAGCGAAAACATTGGGTATTACCGATCGGGTACGTTTTGTCGGTCGCCTGCCTTATGATGAGGTGCAGGAATATTATAAAAAGGCCGACGTCTTCGTTTTCCCCAGCTTCCGTGAAACCACGGGTACGGTACTGTTCGAGGCCATGTCGCACGAGCTGCCCGTCATTACCTTTAACCAAAACGGCGCCGCCTTGGTGGTTGGCGACGATAGCGGTAAAAAAATTGCCATTGATCAGCCTCTTGATGCTATCCGTCGTGATTTTGCGCAGGCTATCCAAGAGTTGGTAGACGATCCCGAAGCAAGACGCCGTATGGGCAAGAACGCCTATGACAGCGTGGAGAATCACTATACGTGGGAAAGCAAAAGTAGGAACTTTTACTATAATGTATTATCATAACCGCCATAGCGGCAGAGAAAGGAGAAAAAATGGAACAAAAGTTAGTTAGTGTCGTATTACCGATTTATAATGTTGAGCCATTTTTGAACCGTGCCGTTGAAAGCGTTGTGGCACAGACCTACTCAAATATCGAGATTATTTTGGTGGATGACGGCTCGCCCGATAACTGTGGCGCTATTTGTGATGAGTGGGCGAAAAAGGACAGCCGTATCCGTGTCGTACATAAGGAAAACGCAGGGCTTGGTATGGCTCGCAATTCCGGCATTGAGGCGGCAACGGGTGATTACATTTTCTTCTTTGACAGTGATGACTACGTAGAACCTACCGTTGTGGAGGAATGCGTTGCCTTGGCGGCGGAGCACGGGGCTCAGTCGGTGCTCTACGGCTATGATCGTCGGGACGTGAACAATAACAAGGTGTACGATAAGGTGCCTGAGTTATATGCTCCCGTTTTGCGAGGAGAAGAGGTACGCAACATCGTTATCCCTTGTATGGCAGGACCGATGGTGAAGGACGGAAAGAACTATCACGTGATGGTTTCTGCCTGCGGCAGTATGTACGATATGAACATCATCCGTAAAACGGGTGTGCGTTTTATGTCGGAGCGTCAGCTCATTTCCGAGGACCTGTATTGGAACTTGGAGTATTATCAGTACGTTGATTGTGTGGCGGTTTTACCCAAACCCTATTATCATTATTGCACCGCCAATACCACTTCTCTTACCAAAAAGTATGACCCTCGCCGTTTTGAGCGGTTGATTGAATTTTATCAAGCCGCAACCGAGTTATGCGATCGGCTTGGTTACGTGGAGCAGACGAAGGTCAACGTCAGCTCGCAGGTGCTGAGCAGTATTATGAAGGCGATCAAGCAGTTGGTCTGCTCGGATAAGCCTTTTGGCGAGAAGTTGTCGATGCTCAAAGATATGCTTCATAATGAGGACTTTGTGCGTGTTCTCGCAACCTATGATTCGAACTTGGATACCAACACGATGCGTAAAATGTTTACGCATGCGATGAAGAAAAAGCAGGTGCTGTTAACCTATCTTTTAGTATGGAGTAAAGAACACTTGCGCAAGTAAAACAGATGCTTTGGATAAGGACTCTACATAATGAATTCTCCCTTACTGATAAAAATTAGAAAGCGGTCTTTTCAGGAATGGTTAACATTCTTTGTGTTTATCATGCCCTTTTTGATGGCGACCCTATCGGAATTACTGCCTTTCCCTACCGAAATTCGCTATTTAATTGACGTGGCATGGATTTTCCTCTTGATTATTATGGCCGTCAGCCGTCCGCTGGACAAAACAAAAATACGAGTTTTGTGGGCCGTGGTCGTGCTCTTTTTGCTTTACACGGTGGTCAATTACATATTCCAATATCAATCGATCCTCTATTACGTTTGGGGTTTGAGAAATAACTTCCGCTATTACGTTGCCTTTTTTGCTTTCACGGCCTATTTTACCGCTGAGCAAGGAGAGGATATTCTCGACTTTTTCGACAAAATGCTCTGGCTTAACCTTATTGTTACCTCTTACCAATACTTTGTTTTGGGCTACAAGGGCGACCCCGTAGGCGGTATCTTCGGTTCGGTAAAGAGCTGTAACGGTTATCTGAATATTTTATTGGTTATCGTTATTATCAAATCCCTCATTTACACCTTTAACAATAAAGAGACGGTGGCAAGCACTCTGCTCAAATGCGGTGCCGCTATCGTTATTATGGCGTATGCTGAGGTAAAATTCTTCTATATTGAATTTCTTCTGATTATCATTCTTACGGTATTGATGACTCGTTTCAGTTGGAAAAAGTTTGGTGTTGTTATTGGTGCCGTAGGCGTTGTTTTCCTTGGTATGACGCTTTTGATGGTCATCCATCCGGAATTTGGTGAAAACGTATTTACCGTTGATAAGATGATGGAGATCGTTACCGACGAGGACGGCTACTCCAACGCCGGCGACGTTAACCGATTTACGGCCATCGGCACGATTACCGAGCAGTTTTTCCCGAAATTCACCGACAGTTTGGTAGGCATGGGTATGGGTAACTGCGAATACTCGGGTATCTCCATTTTCAACACCCCCTTCTATGAGGCGCACCCGTCCTTGCACTACAACTGGTTCTCGGCCGCCTTTATCTTCATCGAAAACGGCTATCTCGGCCTGATCTTCTTCTGGGGCTTCTTTATTGCGTTGTTTGTGGCTGTTCATCGCCTGCAAAAGACCAATCAAGCCAATCCCTATCACTGTATGATCGCCAAGATACTGTCGATTTGTTGTATCTTGATTTCTATCTACAACGGTTCTTTGCGTATGGAGTCGGGATATATTGCCTACTTTGTTTTGGCACTTCCTTTTATGGAGCGTACGACGGTTCCTGTGATACAAGAGGTAGGCCATGAAAACTAAGCAGGTATTTAACAATGCCAGATGGCTGATCGTCTGTAAAATAGCTCAGTCAATTTTACAGCTGATTATCGGTATGATCTCGGCACGTTATCTTGGTCCGTCCCAATACGGATTGATCAACTATGCCGCCTCGATCATTGCCTTTGCCTTACCGGTTATGCGACTTGGGTTTAGTTCCACGCTCGTTTGGGAACTGATGGACAAGCCGGAAAAAGAAGGTGAAATTCTCGGTACGTCGATGCTGATGAACGTTGCGTCTTCCGTCGTTTGTATGGGCGCCGTTTTCGCCTTTGTCAGCTTTGCCAATGCGGGAGAAACGGTAACGATTATCGTTTGCTTGCTGTATAGTACCAGTGTTTTCTTTGCCGCATTGGAGATGATCCAGTACTGGTTCCAGTATAAACTATTGGCGAAGTATTCCTCGCTGATTATGCTGGGCGGATACGTGCTGGTATCGGCTTATAAAATTTTCCTGCTTGTAACGGGCAAAAATGTTTATTGGTTTGCCTTGTCTCATTCAGTAGAATATGCTATTATAGGTATAGCACTGATTATCGTTTATTCCAAAAAAGGCGGAGCTAAGCTCACTGTTTCCTGGCCTTTGGTGGGTGGGATGCTCAGTCGCAGTAAGCACTATATTTTTGCGGCTTTGATGGTCATTACCTTCCAGAATACCGACCATATTATGCTGACCAATATGTTGGGTACCGAGGCCAACGGTTTTTACACGGCGGCGGTAACCTGCACGGGCGTTTCGCAGTTTGTCTTTACCGCCATCATTGATTCGATGCGCCTGCAAATTTTGGAGGCAAAAAAATTACAAAGTGCTGATTATGGGCGATTAACCGCGCGACTGTACGGCATCATCTTTTACCTATCCATAGCGCAGAGCATTGTCTTTACGATATTTGCTCGGATCATTATTCAGGTGCTGTACGGGGCTGACTTTATGCCCGCCGTGCCTGTTTTGCAGATTTTAACTTGGTATTGTGCCTTTTCTTATGTGGGTACGGTGCGCAACGTGTGGATTTTGGCGGAACAAAAACAGAAGTTTTTACCGCTGATCAATTTGATTGGTGCCTTATTCAACGTTGTACTTAATATGCTAATGATCCCGTGGTGGGGTCCGAGCGGGGCGGCTTTTGCCTCATTTTTAACTCAGATCTTTACAAATGTGGGATTAAGTTATATTATAAAACCTATGCGTGAGAATAACCGATTGTTGTGGATCGGCTTAAACCCCCGCTTCTTTGTTCGAGAAATGAAGCAACTGGTGCGGGAATTGCGCAAGACAGATGGAGGAGAATCTGATGAAAAGAATTAAGATGAAAGGATTGTTGATGATCCTGGGCTTGTTGCTCGCAACCCTGGTTGTATTGCTGACGGCACGTTTCGCCGACCGCAATTATACTGCCAACGTCGGGGAAGAGGACAAGGAAGAGCTGGTACTGACCGACTCCACCATCAACATCGAGCATACCGTTTTTTCGGAAGACGTGTATCTGATCAATGAATTGGCACGTGATTACATTGTGCAAAAGGGTGAAGTAACCATCAACTCTTTGCGTGATAAGTATCAGTACGGTGAAACTCGTCTGGACGGTGATCTGCCTGTACATATTTGGTATAAGATCAAGGGCCTGCCCTTTGGCTGCTCGGTTACCTCGGCTGTATTAGAGGTATCGGAGGATCTGAAATACAGCAATCCCCGTAAGTTCCAGATGGAAAGTTCCGAGAGCTTTATCGACGTAAACCTGTTGAAGACCAACACCACCTATTTTTACCGTATTACGCTGGAACTGTCGGACGGTACGGTTACGGGCGTAACGGGTCAGTTTAAGACGGCGAACACGCCTCGTATGCTCAACGTAGACGGCGTTATGAATATGCGCGATATCGGTGGATGGACAACGATGGATGGTAATACCATTCGTCAGGGACTGTTGTACCGTGGTGCTGAGCTTGACGGCGAGGTTAAGTCGGAATACGTTATCACCGAAAGCGGTGTAAATCAGATGATTCACGTGTTGGGCATCCGTACGGAGATGGACCTGCGCGGTAAATCCTTGACCACGATTCCTGCCGACACCTTAGGCAAGGATGTAAAGCACGTTATCTATAACATCCCCACCTATGTTGACGTTCTTCAAAAAGCCAACAATGAAGCCATGCTCAACATCTTCACTGATTTGGCAAATGCCGACAACTATCCTATTTATCTGCACGATACCTATGGTCTTGATCAGACGGGTACGGTTTGCTATTTGTTGGGTGGTTTGCTTGGTATGAAGGAAGAAGATCTGATGATCGACTATCGCTTGTCTATTCTTGGATTGGGCGGTCTGAACTATGAGGATATGACCGAGTTTGTATTTGCTCTGCAAAAGTACGACGGTGCTACCACACAGGCTAAGGTGCAGAATTATCTCACCTCGATCGGTGTAACCGCAGAACAGATCACAAGCATTCGTCAGATTTTCTTGGAAGCCCCTAAGACCCCTGCTAAATAAAGATGGATAAAAAAGAGATTGAACGAATCAACGAGCTGGCTCGTAAGTCTAAAAACGAGGGTTTGACCGAAGAGGAAAAAGCCGAGCAGGCCGTTCTGCGCTCTCGTTATATAGCGGAATTTCGCCAGGGTGTGAAGAATACGCTGGATGCCGTTTATATCGTTGACGAGAAGGGCAATAAAACAAAATTAATCAACTAATAAAAGCGGAGAGGATGTAAAAATCCTCTCCGTTGGTATAATAAAAGAAAATGCGTGGGAGCAAGCGATGATCGATTTATTAGCGATTCAAAAACAACTTATCACACCTCATATCAAAGAAGGAGCAACGGTGGTCGATTTTACGATGGGTAACGGCCACGACACCCTCTGGCTTTCACAGCAGGTAGGGATGGGCGGAAAGGTGTACGCCTTTGACATTCAGCAGGCGGCGCTTGACAGTACGGCTACTCGCCTGCAAGAGCATGGCGTTAGCAACGTAACCCTGATCCGTGATTCGCACAGCAACGTAAAAGAGTATGTCAAAGAGCCGATTTGTGCCGGTCTTTTTAATTTAGGCTATCTCCCCGGTGGTGATCGAAGCATTACCACCATGCGAGAAACGACAATCCCCGCCATTTTGGCTGCGATTGAACTGTTGGATAAGGGCGGAGGGCTCTTGATTGCCGTATATCCCGGCCACGCCGAGGGCACTGCCGAGGGGATTGAGATCGAGAAATTACTCTCTGGGTACGACCGCCGTCAAATGAGTTGTACGCAGGTTCGTTTAGTGAATTCTCCTACGTCGCCCTTTTTCTTCTTAATTGAAAAGGTAGGTTGAGTATGCAGTGGATCAGACCGCTGATTGCGTGGCATAAAAAGCATCGTATAGCCCTGCCTTGGCGGGAGAATACCGATGCTTATCGGGTTTGGATCTCGGAAATTATGCTGCAACAAACCCGTATTGAAACGGTGATTCCTTATTATCAGCGTTTTATGGAAGAATTGCCGAATGTTCAGGCATTAGCTATGGTGGATGAAGACCGTCTTCTGAAACTATGGGAAGGACTGGGTTATTACAGCCGTGCCCGCAACCTCAAAAAAGCCGCCATGCAGATTATGGAGCAGGGCGGTGTCATTCCCGATGAAGTGGAAAAACTAAAAAAATTATCGGGCGTTGGCGAATATACGGCAGGGGCGATTGCTTCGATTGCCTACGGTCGCCCCGAGCCGGCGGTGGACGGTAACGTCTTGCGTGTGCTCTCTCGTCTTAATGCCGATGACAGCGATATTTTACTTTCCTCAACCAAGAAAAAAGCCATTGAAACACTACGCGCCATCTATCCCTCGGGCGACGATGCTCGCTATCTCAGCGAAGGCTTGATGGAACTGGGCGAGAGAGTCTGTATCCCCAATGGCCGTCCTGACTGTGAGAACTGTCCTATTCGCTCTTATTGCAAAGCCTATGAAAAGGATGAGGTAGATCGGTATCCCGTTCGTGTTAATAACATGAAGCGACGCATTGAAAAAAGAACCGTTTATCTCCTGCATCATCAAGGGCAGTATGCTATCGAGCGTCGGGGGGCGGGATTGCTCGCCCGTATGTGGCAATTTCCGAATACCTTAGGTCATCACGAGTGCGACGGTCGGTATCTCGGCGAGGCAAAGCACGTTTTCAGCCACGTTGAGTGGCATATGATCGGCTATCTTATAGAGAGCGAGAGAGATGAGAAATACGTCTGGGCCACCCCCTCGGCTATTGCTAAGGACTATGCGATTCCCAAAGCCTTCCGTCATTATCTTAGTCAAATCATGGGATAAATTTTAGTTTTTTATAAAAAACTCTTGCATAATCGGTAAATATATGGTAGACTATGTGAGCGTTTGGGGCATTAGCTCAGTTGGTAGAGTGCCACACTGGCAGTGTGGATGTCAGCGGTTCGAGTCCGCTATGCT
>JAZOCX010000040.1:0-4518 GCA_045596725.1 Eubacteriales bacterium | reverse complement strand
TGTGCTGGGCACGATCTTCACCTTCGTTTTTCACGATTACCAAGGTGAGGTCTTTTGCTACTATACCGCCCAGTGCAATATGCTCGCCCTGATCGTCGTTGCCGTCCTGCTGGTGTTCGACTTTTTCGGCGGCATCCGCAAGGAACGCTACTATTATATGATCAAATTCTTCATTACTATGTGTTCCCTGCTCTCTTTGCTGGTCTATACCGGCCTGTTCACCCCCACCGAGCAGATGAAGTTGGCCAGCCCGTGGTACGCCGTGATTACCCACGCCGTTGTGCCCATCCTGCTGCTGGCCGATTATCTGATCTTCGACCGTAAGGGGCAGATCCCTTGGTTCGCTCCCGCTCTGTGCGGCTTGGGCCCCATCGCGCACGTGATCTTCATCCTCCTGCGCGGGCTGACGGGCGAAGGCTATCACATTCAGGACAGCGCCAAGATCGTCAACGCCCCCTACGCCTTCCTGAGAGGGGACACCGTATCGGTCATCGTTACCTGCATCGGCATCCTGGTCGGCTTTATCCTCTTTTGCTATCTGGTCTATCTGCTCGACCTCGGCTACGCCACCCTGCGTGATAAGATACAAAAGAAACTCGCCGATACCGACCAAAACTCATAACTAAAAAAGATGAGGCATCACGCCTCATCTTTTTTTATCTCGGCATCACCGAAACCTCAAAGTGTATCTCTTTTTCACATAGCTGATAAACTTCTGCCAACTGCGGCCCGCACGAGCCGCTGCCCACGCCCGACATCTTATAGTCGACCCGCAAATGAATCTTGCCGTCCCGCTCCAGCTCGTTGGTGTGTTCGGCGTGGTTCACCTGCTCGATGGAATAGTGGGACACGGCACACTCAAAGTCACCCTCGAAGCGCAGGTCACCGATCTCCAGCGCCTTCACCCCAAAGTGGTTGCCATGCTCCTGCGGACGAATGTAGGGCACGTACTCCGCCTCGGCGTTCGATTCATGCCAGGTCCGACGGGCATGATGGTAGGAATCCCGATAACTCTCGTACGGGCCGTATCCGTAATAGCGGAATTCCTCAGCCATAGCCGGCATAGTCATCTCATAGCCCAAACGGGGCAGCCAGAAAGCGCCCTCGGGCCGCACCCCGTCGAGCACCATCGTCATTTTCCCTTTATTATCCACGCTCACCGTAAGCGTAAAGCGCAGATACGGACGAATCGACACACCGGCCACCGACCCGACCACAACCAATCGACCGTTATCGATATGAATATCATAGGTCTTGCGGAACTGGCGGTTCAGGTTCTCGCCCTGCCAGATGGTGCGGTTATCCCAGAAAGTGGCTACCTTTCTGTCGTTATCGATAAAGGCCCGCATGGCCGTCAATTCCACCGGCGCCGCCAACTGCTCCTTGCCGCCGATCACGGCGCTCACCAGCATCCCTCGGCGGTTAAAGCGATTGGCAAACCCCTCGCCCTGCGCCACAAAGTCGTCCCCGTCTGCCGCAAAGGCACACATATCGACATCGGTCGATATGTTATCCACCGCCACCGGCAGGGGAATCTCTAAGGTGAACTCGGTATCGTTACCATCGGTCACCGTCAGCGCCGCATGAGCGCCTAAGCGGCAAGACTTAGGCAATTCGAGCGGCAATACCGTCGTAGCCTTGGGGGCTAAGGATAGTGTCAATTCTTTCTCGGTGATCGCTCCGTCACACTCAATCTCCAGCATCACTTTGCATTCGGCAAAGTCGGTAAAATCAAAACGGCTCTCGATCTCCAGCCCGCCGTTCCAGCGGATGCGGAAGGGCGCATAGGCCGCCTTCACCTCCAGCGAGCCCGCCTTAAAGGTGTTATCGTAAAAGACCATACCGTCACAGCAGAAGTTGCTGTCGTGGGTCATCTCGCCCTCAAAGTCGCCGCCGTAGTAGCCCACGCCGTCACGCAATACCGTGTGATCCTTCCACTCCCAGATACACCCGCCGATGGTCTTCTTGTGGCGGTAAAAACATTCCACGTAGTCCCACACGTCGCCGGGGCCGTTGCCCATGGCGTGGGAATACTCGCACAGGTATACGGGGAAAGGAAATTCGGGATCGTCGCCCCACTTGTCCACGTCGGCAATGGGCGGATACATACGGGAATACACGCCGATCGGCTCCGAGCCCACGTCGGGCGAACGGAAGGCGTCCTCACAGTGCAGAATCTGCCCCTCGCGGCGGCCGTTTACGTAGGCCATCATCTCCCGCTGGTTCTGCCCGTAGCCGCTCTCGTTACCCGTCGACCACATACAAATACAGGAATTATTCTTAAAAACCTCGAAAGTCCTTATCATACGGGACACAAAATCGTCCCGCCACTCCTCACGGGTGCAGGGATATTCGCCCGAATCGATCTCATAGCCACCGGGCGCCGTGGGGCGGCGGCGATTAAAGCCGTGGCACTCGATATCGCACTCCAGCACCACGTAGAAGCCCATCTCGTCGCACAACTGCGTAAAACGGGGGTGGGGCGGATAGTGCGAGGTGCGGATGCAGTTGATGCCCAGCGCCTTCATGGCCACCAAGTCGTAAACCATATCGTCCTCGTTCACCGTCCAGCCGTTGAGCGGATGGGTATCGTGGCGGTTCACGCCCTTAAGTTTTACCGAAACGCCGTTAACTAAAAATTCTTTCTCTTCATTGATCACAAAGGAGCGCAGGCCGAATTTGAAGTGTATCACCTCACCCGCATACTCGGCCTTCACCGAGTACAGATAGGGCTTTTCGGCGTTCCACAGTACGGGGTTTTCGGGCGAAAAGGCAATATTCTTGCCCGTTTTTTTGCCGATCTCCCCGCCGTCGGTATCGAAAAAGGTATAGGAAACCTCGCAGTCCGACTCGATGTATACCGTCGTTTCATCGGTGCGTAGGTCAATATCGGTTACGTGCCCCTCTGGGCGGTCGAGCAGATACAGCTCACGGAACAGGCCGTGGCAACGGAACTGGTCCTGATCCTCCAGGTAGGAGCCGGCGCACCATTTATACACCACGATCCGCAGGGTGTTGCTGCCCTTGCGGATGGCGGCCGTCACGTCGAACTCGGCGGCCAGGCGGCTGCCTTGGGTATAGCCGATATAGGCGCCGTTCAGATAGATGCGGGCGCAGGAGGACACGCCGTGCAGCATCAGGTAGGCGCGCGCCTTGCCGTCCCATTCAAAATCCCGCTCGTAGATGGAAGCCGGATTCACGTCGGGCACAAAGGGCGGATCGCAGGGGAAGGGATAGTTCACGTTGGTGTAGTTGGGCTCCTCATAGCCGGTGCTCTGCCAGCAGGAGGGCACGGGCACTGTATCCCATTGGGAAACGGCCATCGTTTCCTGCATCTCGGCGCTGTCGGCAAAATAAACAAACCGCCACTCGCCGCACAGGTCGGTCTTCGCCCCCTCGGGGATATAATAACTGCGGGCAGGCAGGCGGTTTTCACTTAAAAAAGTAAGATCTTCATAAAAACGCATGATACATTCCTCCTTTACGGTTTTATGGTAAACAAAACCCCAAAAAAAGTCAATGGATTTTCGTTTTTTTACTTGCTTTTTTTGTGTGTTTGGTGTATAATTTAGAGGAAAAATATTGGGAGAACGGGCTATGATTACGGTTATCGGTCTTGGCGTAGAGAAGGGGGATCTTTCTCGGCGCGGTGAAGAAATTATTGTAAACGGCGCAAAGTCGGGTAGAAAAATCGTCGTAAGAACGGCGAACACCAAATCCTATCAAACAGTAACGGAGCTTGGCGTGGAGCACTCCACTCTCGATTGCGTCTATGAAAGCAGCCGCAACTTCGCAACTTTGGCGAAAAATCTCGCGAAAGCGGTGGCGGAGCTTGGCGACGACGCCATTTATCTTGTTGACGGCGCGGCGACGGAGGATAACTCCGTAAAGGCGCTCATCAAAAGAACGAGAGGAAAAATAGAAATCATTGACGGTGTTTCCAAAACGACGGCGCTTGTCCGTGCGGCAGGCTTTCAAGGGTGTTCGTACACCGCGGTTTCCGCGTACGAGCTTTTTGATAAAGCAAAAAGCGGCAATTTAAGCCTTCCGCTCGTCGTGTACGACGTGGACGATTGGGGGCTTGCGAGCGATACAAAGCTCCTGCTTGGCAACCTCTACGGAGAGGAGACGGCGGTGAAATTTATCATCGGCGGCAAGGCGAAAAAGATTTCCCTTTTCGAGCTGGATAGACAAAAGCAGTACGATTATACCTCGGCGGTTGCTATTGAGGAAATTCCTTTGCTTGAAAAGAAGCGCTTTACGGCGGAGGATTTGAAGGAAATTATCGTGCGTTTGCGTGCGCCCGACGGCTGTCCTTGGGATAAGGTGCAAACGTGCGATTCCATCAAAATGTCGGCTGTTGAGGAGGCGTACGAGTTGGTGGACGCCATCGACCAAGAGGACGATGAAAAGATTTTGGAAGAGGCTGGCGATATTATGATGCAGGCGGTTTTCCACGCTGTTTTGAAGGAGGAAACGGGGGCGTTTGATTTGACGGACGTCTTTACGGGTGTTTGT
>JAZOCX010000039.1:0-6691 GCA_045596725.1 Eubacteriales bacterium | reverse complement strand
GTCCAAATACACACAATAACAAGAAGATCGATGCCGAACGCTTTGACTCGGTCAAGAAACGTAACGGCACAATCCCGTTCTGATTCATTTATTTGATTAACCGACGCACCGCATACGGGACAGACGGTATCTTGTGCCGACACATCGGCACCGCACTTAAAACAAAACATCCCCACGCACCTCCTTTTCCTTTATTATACCACATAGATAAGCGTTGACAAGTGTCGGAAAAGTGAATAAAATAAGAAATATAAGTGAGGTGAGCGCATGACGAACAATAAAACGACCTTTGGACAACGTTTACTACGCTTTTTCCTGATATGTATCGGCTCATTGATATTTATAACTGTTGCGGGGGTGTTGCTTATTGCTGAGCCTTGGAAGGCTGACCAGATTGAGCACACCATTCCGCCTCAAACGACGGATATGGGGCTTATTGAACTGACGCTTGATGAGGAATACACCTTTGACATCAAGCTGGATGATAACGAGATCATTTCCTCGATTGATTCGCAGTACCCCACCGTCATAGAACCGATTGGATACGGCGTGCGTGCCAACGGCGCTCAAATTGAAGTGGACGTTACCGTAAAAACGAGAGAGGCAACCCTATCGGGGCAAAAGCGCATTATGTTTTTCGGCACCGACTACTCCGAACCCTACTACAATCTACGTCTTTATTTGCGAACCTTGTTCGGTATCGAAAACACCTATACCCTGCCCAGTGAATTGCGCATCCTGAATATATACACCTATCGTTTTTACGCACCCGCCTATCCGATTGAGGATTGCGAGCATCTTACCGTCAAGGTTGGGGAATATGCTGACATTTCGCCGGGTGGTTTAGGAGAAGAAACGTACAGTATGGTTAAGGTTGATGACCCCAATCTACTGCAAGCGCAACAGATGGTATCCAATAGCGAATACCGCTTAACGGCACTGGAAAAGGGCGAGACTGAGGCCTTGGTGCTTTACGGATTTTACGTAACGTCAACCGAGGAGGATTCGGACAAGCCCAATCACTTCGTACCTGTTTTTGCAAAACGGTATCCGATCACCATCAAATAAGAAAAAGCACCGATTACTCGGTGCTTTTTATTATTTGTGCATAGCGGTTTTTAAGATGTCATAGGCGCAAACGTAGCCCATCCAATTATGACGGTACCACGGCTCTTGCGGGTCGGGCAAATCTTTACCGCTTAACCGATCAGCATAATAATCGAGCAATGCCGGATTACGGACCAAGAGCGGTGCGGCCAACTGGGTAGCGATCAAGCCCTTTTCCTGCACGCCCTCCATCTTGCCTACTTTGTTATCGGCATCATAGTCGATTTTCAAAAATGCAGGGGCATTGGTTTCCATAACAAGCGAACTGTTAAAGGCACCGATGACCGCATGCTCTGTTAACGAGCACTCGGCTACAAGCTCGGTATAGACACGCTTATCGGAAACGGTGGCACTTCCTTCCATTAAGCCTAATGCCGAGTGTGTATGACCATCCAAATCGGTAATCGTTTGCAAAGGCAAGGCAGCCGATGAGCCGACGAAAAGCATCTGCTTACCCTGTTCAAAAGCGGTTTGGAGTAATGTTTTATACTCCTGCAATTTTTTAGCGACAACCAGCATTTTATTTTCGGTGCCGGCGCCGAAATAGAGAAGATTTGCTTCCTTGATCGTTTCCTCGGCGAGAGGTTCAACCACTACTTCTTCGCCCGATGCACGAAGATAACGGATTAACAGTTGAAGGTCGGCATCACCGCCGTAGAGATTCAGAAGATCGGGAAAAGCGTGTACGATACGGATCATGCCTGCACCTCCTTACTTAGACGGGACGTAAATTTAGGAACGTCGGTAAAGCAGGTCATAACGTAAATATCACCTATCGCCTGCTCTTTGAGTTTTGGCATCAGTTCATCCAAATCTTCCACAATAAGCAACCGATCCGAGTTTACACCGGCAAACTCCATTCTTACCGCAACGTCATAGGCGAATTGGCCTGCAACAACCACTTTTTTCACGCTATCGGCGGCTGCCAAATGAAAATCAATATCCCACAGCCACGACATATCATTTGCGCTGTATTTACGGCTGAGCTGGTCGACGATAACCAGCAGGGTGGATTCCTCTGCTTGTGCCAATTCCGAAAGAGCGGCGTTATAAGCCATGGAGTTTTCGTGCTTGGTTAAAATAAACAGTCCACGATGACCATTTAAGGTAAATTCGTGGAGACGGTCGCCTCGAATGACAAAATGATCAAGGGCTTGGGCCGCCTTGTCCGATTCCAGACCAAATGCCTCGGTTAACACAGTATAAGCAGCGATGATATTATAGGCAAAGTTACTGCCCGACATTTGAGGGGTTACCGCATATTGGCCGTCAATAATAAAGGCACCGTTATCAAAGGCGGTGATTTCGTGATCCACCGCCCCTCTCTTAAAACCGCAGTTTGTGCAACTGTAATTTCCGACGTGGGAAATAATGCGACCGTCATAGGTCATCGGTTCATAGCAAACGGGGCAATAGGCCCCGTCGTGATAGGCATGAGACTCATTCTCCGATTCCGAAAAAACAGAAAGACCATAACGGATGGCCTTGCGATTTACAGCAAGGCTTGCCGAGACCGGCTCGTCGGCATTCACGATCAAAATTGATTTTTCGGGTAACCCCTTAGCCAATTCCTTGCGAACAAATTCGCTATGCCCGTTGCGGGTCATTTGATCCCGATAAAGGTTAGTAATCAAGATATAATCGGGGGTAATTTGAGAAAAGGTATACTGACAAAAACGCTCATCGCTCTCAATAAGCGCCATATCCGCCTTCACCTTACCGCCCATCGTACAATGGCTTAAAAACATCGCCGTTACGCCCTGTATCTGATTGGAGCCTTCGGTATTGCAAATCACGTCAAGGCCGGCTTGTTTTGCGGCAGTGTAGATCATTTGGGTGGTAGTGGTTTTACCGTTAGAGCCGGTAACGGCCACCATCTTTTTCGGCATCGTCATCCGACGCAATAAATCGGGGCAAATCTTCAACGCAACACCACCCGGAAAGGACGAGGCGTTGCGACCTAATAATTTTATAACAAAACGGGTCAGTTTACCTGCCATAATGGCAAGACTCATTCGAATATCCATGATATTCCTCCGTGGTTTTATACCTTTTAATATTATATCTTTCCCCTTATATTGTCAACACTTGCATTATTTGGTCTTGTGATATATAATAGAGCCACTATTCAAAAGGAGTGGTCGGCATGATCCTTACCGTGGATATCGGAAACAGTAATATCGTTGTGGGCGCATTCGACGGCAATGAGCTCTTTTTTTCGGCACGTCTTAATACCAATAAACAACGCCTCAGTGATGAATACGCCATTGATCTACGCAATATTTTTGCCCTGTACGGCGCTAACCGCACCATTGAGGGTGCTGTTTTGTCCTCGGTCGTTCCGAGTTTGACCCCTGTTTTGAAAAAAGCCATGGAATTAGTATTCCGTGTGGACGTTTTAGTCATAGGCCCCGGCATTAAGACGGGAATGAATATTCGTATCGATAACCCTTCCCAACTCGGCAGTGATATTTTAGCCGACGCT
Source organism: Eubacteriales bacterium (assembly GCA_045596725.1). Lineage (GTDB taxonomy): Bacteria > Bacillota > Clostridia > Oscillospirales > UMGS1783 > CAKSHC01. Next base: position 3,099 of record JAZOCX010000039.1, on the reverse strand, counting down.
ACCGGCGCTTTCATTCAATATCCTGCGCCTATCGTTGTTTTTGACCTTGGTACGGCATCCACGATTTCGGTTACCGATGAATCGGGCAGTATTCTCGGTGGTTCCATTTTGCCCGGCGTGATGCTCTCCCTGCGTGCTCTTTCGCAAACCGCCGCACAGCTTCCCGAAATTAACCTTGAAAAGCCCAAGGATATTATCGGGACCAATACGGTGGACTGTATGCGATCGGGTGTTTTATTCGGCACCGCATCAATGATTGACGGTATGATTGAGCGTTTGACCGAGCGCCTTGGCAAAACGCCTACCGTGGTGGCTACGGGTGGGCTTGCCGAAGCCATAGTGCCCCACTGCAAGCACGAGATTATCCTCAATCCTAATTTGCAGTTACAGGGACTCTTACATCTTTACCGTAAAAATCGCCCGTAAAACGGGGGTTTTATAAAAAAATGTGCTGCATCCTTTACGAGCAGCAACAGGAGGAATTTATCTATGCAAAAAACCAAGACGATAGTGCAACTCGCACTACTGGTCGGCATCGTATTGCTGATGAGCTTTACTCCGATCGGCTATCTCAAACTCGGGGTCATTGAACTAAGTTTCCTTACGATTCCCGTTGTTATCGGAGCTGTGATTCTGGGCCCCAACGCAGGCGCTTTTTTAGGCGGCGTGTTCGGACTCAGCAGTTTCATCCAATGCTTTGGCAGCAGCCCTTTCGGCGTTGCACTTATGGGCATCAATCCGATTTTTACCTTTATTGTTTGTATGGTACCCCGTGTCTTTATGGGCTGGGCGTGCGGAATGGTCTTTAAGGGGCTAAACCGAGCCAACGTGAACAAAACCCTTTCCTGCTCGATTGCGGGTCTGTGCGGTGCTTTGCTGAACACCGTTGGGTTTGTTGGTTTGCTCGTTGCTCTGTTTTGGAATACGGAGTATATTCAGGGATTGGCACAAACGATGGGCAGTCAAAGCATACTCACCTTTGCCGTTGCTTTCGCCGGCGTTAATTCCCTTGTGGAGGCGGGTGTATGTACGGTTATTTCCGGAATTGTATGCCGAGTACTTCTACTTGATAAATCAAAAGCACCGCAATAAGCGGTGCTTTTTTATTATGCCATTAGGAAAAATCATAGATCGTACTACGCACAACCTCTATCTTTTGAATGTTTTGTACGTCTGCCTTCTTTACTTCAAAGATAACCAATAAATCAGTTGTTGTAAACTTTGGTTCAACATACTCATAAATTGGCTTTTTGCGGATTGACGTGTTAATGTACAGTTTATTGCTCTCTATGGTAAGAGAATCAAAATTTTCATTTAATTTTGTCCATGTTCCGCGCTCCCATACACTCCAAACAATAAGAGCATTTTCCTCAAAATATGTCGCTTGATATTTATCCTCAACGGCATCACGGCCATCCACTCTAATTGGCCTGCTATTGTAAAATAACGAGCGTAACTCGTCTTTTGAGTTGACAATAGCAATATATGGAGATGTACCCATGTCATTGTTAACACCTACCGAAAAGTTGATAGGAGTTCCGACCGCAGCGTAAGCCGGATTTTGTTTTATTACCTGTATTTTATCAACGTTTCTTACCTTAAACTTATCTACCTCTATGATAATGAGCATATTTGAGGAAGTCGTCATCACGTTACTACCTGATGGTGAATCCGGCTCTGTGGTTACAATATACATTTCACCTTCAATACCACCAAGGAGAACATCAAAACTTGCTACATATTGACTGTGTTTACCCTTTAAGGTAAACATCCACACAACCACTGACTTATCATTGAAATAGTCATCGTTATATTTTCCCAAGTCAGCACGTCGCTGTTTTTCACTTGGCGTCCCCTCAAACAGCGCGTATAAATCTGCCTGTGTTCTTACAATATACGTACCATTTGCGTTGGGATTGCCATTCGCGTTATTTACCGCTACGGTAAAACTTATCTGATTCCCCAACGGGATCGAGCTTTTACTGCTAGTAACCTGCAAGTTTTTTGGGGGATCAATAGTGGATACGTCATTTCCCGACAAAGTGGAATCACCTGCCGAAGTTTCGGCGGAATCATCCAAACAAGCGTCGAGGTTAGTGTAGTTTTTGAGGCGGGCGTCGGATATGGGGAGGATGATGAACCAACCCGACATAGCGGTATCGGTATATTTTGCGCCCGTTGTTTCTTTGATATGAAGCGTGCAGGTATCCTCGGTGTAATCGATGCGGTTAAGGGCAAAGCGATGGGTCATATTCCCCGCACTTACGTAAACCAAAAGCAGGCTGTTATCCTTAAAAAAGGCTTCGCCGTATACTTCTGTTACGCTGTTAAACGAGGGCACTTCATCCAAGCCTTGATCCATCGTATAAATCGCACCGAATTTTTGCTTAAATTCCTGCAACTGCGCCAAGGTATCAAATTGATAGATGGGCAGATGACCCTCGATGCTTAATTGCTCCTTATTAAGTGCTTCTGCTTTGATTTGATCGGAAGCAGAATAATTAGCAAAAGAAACGTTTGCATTAATAATGGCACCTTGCTCAGCGTAATAATCTTCGGCGGAGGCTATACAAAAGGCTTGTTGCTCTTTAATGTAACGTTGGGAGTCAAGCGCCTTTCCGTGGAGATACCAAGGGAATTTAGCCTTAATATCTTCGGGGTAATAACTACCGTCTCGGGGCGTCCAATATTCCATGAGTTCATAATGCCCATGCTCGCCCGTTTGTTTTACAGTGATAACCGTAGGGGTATGCGCCCCGCTTTCGTTCTTGATCTGACCGTTTTCAAAACTGTACTCATTATAGAGCACCCATGTGTAGATAATGGTGGTATCGCCCTTTTTCTTAACGTCGAGCACTTTATTGCTGATGGCGATAAAATGGCCGTCGGTATGCCCTTCTGAATAATGATGCTCGGCGATTTGACCATCCAGAAAAACAGCCAATTCATCATTAAGGCTCGTGCGTGGGTTGGTGAGAAAACAAACGGACAACACGATACTTGTTACAATAGCAACGACAATAATCCAAAAGGCTGGTTTTTTATAACTGAGCACCGATTTAACTCGGTTTTTAACGTCAACCTCACCGAAAGCCAAGG
>JAZOCX010000038.1:0-9780 GCA_045596725.1 Eubacteriales bacterium | reverse complement strand
GAAGTAGGTTTATACTTTTTAATACCCATAACTCAAACTCTCCTTCTATTACTGCAAGCTGTCGAAGAAACCGATGGTCTTCGAATCAGCGGTCAGCGTGACAACAGCCTTCTTGCGCTTGGCAGTCGTGCCCATGTGCATGCCGACTCTTTTAGGCTTACCCTTGACGGTGACGGTGCTCACCTTAGCAACCTTTACCTTAAAGATCTCTTCAACCGCCTTAGCGATTTCGATCTTGTTAGCATCGGTGGCAACTTCAAAGGTGTACTTCTTGCTTTCAAGACCGCTCATGCTCTTCTCAGAGATAATCGGCTTGATGATAACGTCATAAACGGATTTCATTATGCATACACCTCCGTAATCTTCTTAACGGCATCCTCGGTCAAGATCAGCTTGCCGCTGTTGAGGATATCGTATACGTTGAGCTGTCCAACGAAGGTGGTCTTGTTGTTCTCGATGTTACGGGAAGCGATTACGACGTTCTTGTCATTCTCAGCAGTAACGATCAAGGACTTCTTCTCAACGCCGAGGGCGGTGAGCATAGCAGCCACGTTCTTGGTCTTAACTTCTTCAAGCTCGATTGCATTAACAACAATCAGCTCGTTATCAGCCAACTTAGAGGACAAAGCGGAGCGCATGGCAACCAGCTTGGTCTTCTTATTGAGGGAGTAGCGGTACTCTCTGGGCTTCGGAGCAAAAACGATGCCGCCGTGAGTCCACTGGGGAGCACGGGTCGAACCCTGACGGGCATGACCGGTACCCTTCTGACGCCAAGGCTTGCGGCCACCGCCGGCAACTTCGGCGCGGGTGAGAGCAGACTGCGTACCCTGACGCTGATTGGCGAGGTAGTTAACGACTACGGCGTGAAGCACGGAACCGTTTACCTCAGCGGCGAAAACGGTATCGTTCAGTTCGATCTGACCGACCACTTCGCCTTTCATATTAACAACATTAATATTAGCCATTGTTTATACCCTCCTTACGCTTTCTTGGAGGTCTTGATGAACACAAAGCCACCCTTGGGGCCGGGAACGGCACCCTTGACAGCGATAATGTTATCTTCTGCCTCTACCTTGACAACAGCGAGGTTCTGAACAGTAACCTGCTCATTACCGAGCTGACCTGCCATGTGCTTACCTTTGAGGGTCTTGGAAGGATCGCTGGCAGCGCCCATGGAACCCTGACCGCGGTGATACTTAGAACCGTGGGTCATAGGACCGGTGTGCTGACCCCAACGCTTGATAGCGCCGGCATAGCCCTTACCTTTCGAGGTGCCGGTGATATCGACAGCCTCGCCCTCCGAGAAACGCTCGACGGTGAGAACATCGCCGACGTTCAGGGTAGCAGCATCGTCAAGATCGAATTCTTTAAGAATACGCTTGTAGGGAGCGTTGACCTTGTCGAACTGACCCTTTTCGGGCTTGTTGAGCTTCTTGGCGGTAACGTCGTCAAAACCGATCTTTACGGCTTCATAACCGTCGACTTCTACCGTCTTCTTCTGGATGACAACACAGGGACCCGCTTCAATCAGGGTAACAGGCAAGCAGTTGCCGGCCTCATCAAACACCTGTGTCATGCCTAACTTTTTACCAATGATGGCATTTTTCATGATGATTTTCTCCTTTTCTGGTTATTGGTTGGCTCCTTGGCCAACATGACCCCGGCGCTTACAGCTGAAGATCGATCTCTACGCCAGCGGGGAGTTCAAGGTTAGTGAGTGCTTCCATCGCCTTCTGGGAAGGTTTCAGGATGTCAATCAGACGCTTGTGGGTGCGCATTTCAAACTGCTCACGCGAATCTTTATACTTATGAACTGCACGGAGGATGGTAACGATTTCCTTCTTGGTGGGAAGGGGGATCGGACCGGAAACCTCTGCGCCGTTGCGCTTCGCGGTGGCAATGATCTTCTCGCAAGCCTGATCGATCAGATTGTGATCGTAAGCTTTCAGTCTGATTCTTACCTTTTCCTTAACTGCCATTTGCTCGCCTCCTTAATTTTTTTGGCAAATTGGTTTGGCGGCTATGGGAACCTAACACGGCGCCTTGCGTTTCTCCCCTCTCCACAAGAAAACCGAATCCCTGCCCAAAGCAGGTATCCGGCCTTGAAGAGCAAAAGAGGTACGTAAGGACGTACGGTAATGCCGGTTTCCATATTTCGCCCGGTTTAAAATCGGACATACTCCGCGGAAATTCCCTGTAAAAACAGCAACCTTCCGCATCATCGCATTTTGTCGCTAATATACTATACCAAAAGATCACGGCAATTGCAAGAGTTTTTTTCATTTTCTTAAAAAATTTTTTTCTTCCTATATAAATACCCTTGAAAAAGAGGGCGGGGCGTGTTATATTATCTTATATTATTGTATAAGGAGTTCTTTATGGACTATCAGGCATTAGCACAACTGTTATATCCCACCACCGCCTACACCCCCGAGGAATTGGAGCAGAAGTATCCCGAGCGTCAACTTCCCGAAGGCGCTAAGGTTACCCGCTTTGCTCCCTCGCCTACGGGTTTTGTTCATTTCGGCGGCTTGTTGCCCACTCGCATCAGTGAGCGTTTGGCGCATCAAAGCAGCGGTGTTTTTATTTTGCGTATTGAGGATACCGATCAAAAGAGAAAGGTAGAAGGCGCCGAGGAGAACCTGCTGGAAACCTACAATTACTTCGGTATTCATTTTGACGAGGGCTCTCCGATTGATACCCCCAAGGGTGATTACGGCCCCTACCGTCAGTCGGCACGAAAAGATATTTATGCCGTGTATGCCAAAGAATTGGTGGCACAGGGCAAAGCCTACCCCTGCTTTTGCAGTGAAGAGGAGCTGACCGATATCCGAACCCGCCAAGAGGCGCAGGGGGTTGACCCCGGCTATTACGGCACCTGGGCGGTATGGCGTGATGCCTCGATCGAGCAGGTAAAAGAAAGATTGGAGCAGGGACAAGCCTTTGTTATCCGTTTTCGTAGTGAGGGAAGCGTGGAGAACAAAATGAAGTTCACCGATCTGGTTAAAGGCGACGTGGAAGTTACCGAAAATCATATCGACCACGTTCTGCTGAAAAGCGACGGTATCCCCACCTATCACTTCGCCCATGCGGTAGACGATCATTTAATGAGAGTTACCCACGTGGTACGAGGAGAAGAATGGTTGCCCTCTCTCCCCTTCCATATTCAGTTGTTTAAGGCGCTCGGCTTTAAGCTGCCTAAGTACCTGCATTGCTCTCAGTTGATGAAGATGGAGGGCGATTCTAAAAAGAAATTGTCCAAGCGTGATAAAGCTGCCGCTTTGGCCGATTATAAAAAGGAAGGCTACGCTCCCCTTTGCATTACCGAGTATATTATGACGTTACTCAACTCTAACTACGAGGAGTGGCGCACCGCCAACCCTGATAAGCCGTTTAGCGAATTCCCCTTTTCTATCAAGAAACTGAGCGCATCGGGTTCTTTGTTCGACTATGATAAGTTAGACGATATTGCCCGCACCACCGTTTCCCGTATGACCGCCGAAGAGGTATACGATGCCTTAACCGAGTGGGCGCAGGAATACGATCCTGCCTTTGCTGAGCTTCTTATCCGTGATCCGGCTTACACCAAGAGCATTCTTGCCATCGGACGCGGCGGGAAAAAGCCCCGTAAGGACATCACCAAGTGGAGCGGAGTGCGTGAATACGCCGGCTTCTTCTTCGACGAGCTCTTTACGCCCGATTATTCCACCCTTGTCGGGGATGACGTGGATGCGATTTTGAGCCGATATGCCGAGAGCTATGACGATACGGCAGATCAAACGGCGTGGTTTGATTCTATTAAGGCGCTCGCCACCGAGTTTGGCTATGCCGCCGAAACCAAGGCCTATAAAGCCGACCCCGATGCCTATAAAGGGCACGTGGGCGATATTTCCAATATATTGCGTGTTGCCGTAACGGGTCGCACCGCCTCGCCTGATATGTATGCCGTTATGCAGATATTAGGGCGTGAGCGTGTGCTGAGAAGACTGGCGGCAGCCAAGGAGAGATAACTATGGAACCTACCAATAATTTTATTCACGATATTATTGATGCCGACTTAGAAGCCGGCTACCCCCACGAGATCCATACCCGCTTCCCGCCCGAACCCAACGGCTATCTCCATATCGGCTCGGCCAAGGCGATCTGGATCAACTGGTCAACCGCTAAGAAATACGGCGGTAAATTTAATCTGCGCTATGATGATACCAACCCCGTCCGTGAAGACGACGAGTACGTTCGCTCCATCGAGGAAGATCTGCGTTGGCTCGGCGCTATTCCCGACGGCGGTATCTTCTACGGCTCCGATTACTTTGATAAATGCTATGAATTTGCCGAGAAGCTGATTATGGACGGCAAGGCTTACGTTTGCGACCTTACTCCCGAGCAGATGCGCCAGTATCGTGGCACCTTAACCGAGGCGGGCAAGCCCAGTCCTTGGCGGGACCGTTCGGTAGAAGAAAATCTGACCCTGTTCCGTCAGATGCGGGACGGTAAGTTTAAGGAGGGTGAGCATACCCTACGTGCCAAGATCGATATGGCATCACCCAATATGAATATGCGTGATCCCGTTATCTACCGCATCGTGTACGCTACCCACCACCGTCAGGGCAATAAATGGTGCATCTACCCGATGTACGACTTCGCCCATCCCCTGCAAGACGCCTTAGAGGGCATCACCCACTCCCTCTGCTCCCTCGAATTTGAGAATCACCGCCCCTTGTACGAGTGGGTGGTTGATAACGTCGGCGGTTTTGATCCCGCCCCCAAACAGCGTGAATTTGCCCGCTTAAACATCACCTATACCGTGATGTCCAAGCGCTATTTGCGTGAGCTGGTGGAGGGTCATCACGTGGACGGCTGGGACGATCCCCGTATGCCGACCCTGTGCGGTCTGCGCCGTCGCGGATACACGCCCGAAACCCTTTTCAAGTTCGTGGAAACGGCGGGCGTTGCCAAGGCAAACTCGATTGTTGACTATGAGTTGTTAGAGTATTGTTGCCGTGCCGAGCTCGACCCTGTGGTGCAGCGTCGCATCGCCGTACTCGATCCCTTAAAAGTAACCATCACCAACTACCCTGCGGATAAGACCGAAACCTTTGATCTGCCCAACAACCCTAAGGATGAAACGGCGGGCAAGCGTGCCGTTCCCTTCTCCCGCACGGTGTACGTTGACCGTGAAGACTTTATGGAGAACCCTCCCGGAAAATTCTTCCGCTTAAAGCCCGACGGCGAGGTTCGTCTGATGGGCGCTTACATTATTAAATGTAATGAGATCATTAAGGATGCCGAGGGGAACGTGATTGAGCTTCGTTGCACCGCTGACCTCGAAACGGGTTGCGGTATGCCGGCTGACGGGCGCAAGGTCAAGGGCACCATCCATTGGGTGAGCGCCGACCATGCCGTAAAAGGCAAGGTTCGTCTGTATGAAAAGCTCTTCACCATTCCTAACGTGGGCGATATTCCCGAGGGTGCTTCCTACCTTGATTACGTGGACAGAGATTCCTGCAAGGTGTATAACAATGCCATGTTAGAGCCGGCACTCGCTGAGGCGGAAAACGGCGAACGCTTCCAGTTTGTTCGCACCGGTTTCTTCATAAAAGATGCAAAAGACGGCGCTTTTAACCGCATTGTTACCCTAAAAGACTCCTTCAAACCCACAAAATAACCCCAAAAAACGCAAAAATGAGTTCGGTTTTTACACCGAACTCATTCTTTTTTGCTCATTTTTTTGCTTTTTTAAGGGCATTATAGTCCTTTAATGCGTTGATTGACTGCCCGCCCATGGGCAAAATCGCCATCATATTTATAATGGTTGTAAGCGCTATTCCCAAATCGCCCATATCCCACACGAAGGAAGGCTGAGAAATACCGCCGATAAATAACATAATTAAGGCAAAAATCTTAAAGGCGGTTTGCGACCACCAGTTATCTCCAAACAGATAGGCGACATTGGAACGGGCATAGAATAAAATCCCGATAAAGGTGGAAAAGCAGAACAAAAACAGCACCACCGCCGTAAAGACAACACCGATATAGCCACCGAGATGATAATACATCGCCGATTGCAAGAGCGCCATACCTTCCTGCCCCGCAAGCACCGACTCGGGTGCCAACAAGACAATCATAGCGGTACAAGAGCAAATAACGATGGTGTCAATGATTACGCCGAAGGCTTGGAACAGACCGGCTTTGGCGGGATGACTGACCTCGCCTGCCGCCGCCGCACAAGGCGCTGAGCCGGAGCCGGCTTCATTGGAAAAGAGACCTCGTTTTACACCAAACATCAGCGCCGCACCAAAGCCACCCGCCGCTACCTGACGCAAGCCAAAGGCTTCCTCAAAAATACGGGCAAATACACTCGGCAACTGCCCGATATTAACCGCCATAACAATTAGCGTTATCACAAAATAAAGCACTGCCATAATCGGCACCAAAATATCCAGCACCTTCACGGTGGCGTTCTTTCTCAGCACGATAACCGCCGCCAATCCCGTTAACACCGCCGAGGTGATCCATGGACTGATCTGAAAGGCGTTTTGCACCGATTCGGTAACCGAATTGCCGGCGATCTGCCCCACTGCACACCAACAGAGCAGACCCGATGCCGCAAATATAACCGCAAGAATACTCTTTTTCTTCTTACCCTTAAACAGCTTATGCAGATAATAAGCAGGACCCCCTCGTTTACCGCCGTACAAAGGGTCGTCCTCATTATGAATATAGGCGAGCGTGCCCTCGATATAAGCCGTTGCCGAGCCGATCAAGGCCGTAACCCACATCCAGAATACGGCACCGGCACCGCCCAAGGAAACGGCGGCGACAACGCCTGCCATATTGCCCGTGCCGACACGGGTTGCCGTTGACACAATAAGTGCCTGCCAACCCGAAATACCGCCTTTTTTCTCTTCATTCTTCTCCACCGAAATACGGATCATTTCGGGGAACATACGAATCGGCAAAAACTTGGTACGCACGGTAAAATAAATACCGACGGGAATCAAAATCAATACCAACAGCGGAATACCGATCTCGGTACCGGGAACGGTGAACAGTGGTTGATTACCCAAAAGCACTTGATAGATATGCTCTAACGTGTTCATTTCTTACCTTTTTTCTTTTTCTTCTTATTATACGCCCGCATATAACCAAGATACACAACGGCTCCGATTATCACAATAATAATCAGTGCCGTTACGATCGGATGAGAAAACAACTGCTCCAAACGATAGCGTATGGTCATACCCGCATCACGCTGTACCGTTTGTCCTGCCAGCACCTTTACCTTACCGATGGGCTCACCATCGTACAAAATAGTGGCTTCGCCCAATTCCTCGCCCTCGTTGATGGGTGCCTCGACCTGCTCGGGTGCCTGCACCGACAAGGTTATGAGCTCCTTATCGTAATCGGCGGGGACGATATAAGAAAAGGCTTCGCCCGATACCAGCATCACGGTATCGGTGCTGCGGCACAATATGACCTTACTGCTGCCGCAAGGCGTGCCTGCCGACAATACGCTCACCCGTTTATATTGTGTTCTCACCCATTCGAGCAAATTTTGCAACTGCCCGTAATAGACTCCCGCATCCTGCCCGCCGTTAAAGGCGACGCAGATGAGTTGCATATTATTAAATTCACAATAGGTGGCGGAGCAATAGCCTCTTTGTTTATCGAGCTCTAACTTAATACCAACGGCACGACTGTAATAATACTTACTGCCGGCGTTGATGAAAAGATTGGAGGAATACATCTCCCGCTTCTTTGATTTATTGGTAGCAGGCATACGGTAAAAGGTGGTATTGGAAATCTGCATCAGCTCTTCATTCTTACAAAATTCCGTTATCAGTTTTACCGCATCACGGGGGGTCGTATAAGCGTCCTTCGACTCGCCGTGGGTATCGGCAAAGTGCGTTGCCGTCATCCCCAAATCCTTTGCCGTTTGGTTCATCGACCCCACAAACTCTTCCAGCGTCTTGCCCGTAGCAAGGGCTAAAATATTGCAGGCGTCATTGGCATTTTTCACCAAAATACCATAGCACAGATCCCGCACCGTAACCTCTTCACCAATGGTGAAATTCAGCCCCGAATGGGCCGTTACGTTTTCCAAAAATCCGTCGGGGATCACGACCGTATCATTAAGCGAGAGGGACTGCATGGCCAGATACACCGTCATCACCTTAACGGTGAAAGCGGCGGGGACACTGCCATCAATATTCTTATCATAAACAAACTCACCCGTTTGCCGATCATACACGGCTACCCCTTGCGCCGAAAGGATAGGCGCCGCTTCCGACGGCGTGGGAACGGCGGCGCAGACGGGTAATATGAGCATTAACAAAACAAGGATAAAACACAGTGTTCGTTTCATAGCTTCCTCTAAAAACGTATTTTATTTATTGTATCATATTTTGCCCCTTACTGCAAGAAAAAAGCAGAGCCTTTTGGCTCTGCTTTTCTCGGTTTATCCGTAAATTTTGATTTCGTTAAGCTCGGTCCAGTCGATTTCGGGGGGCGTTCCGTGATTTTCTACGAGTTCAACACGAAGATACTTAGCGGTTACGGGAGCATCCAGCACCGTTTCCTGCCAGCCCTCACCCTTTTCGGTAACGATGGTGGTAAGCTTCTTCCACTCTACCGCATCAACGGCATCCTCAGCGGTGCGGAGCTTTAAGGGCTCGTCGGTATCGGTATAGTAAACGTTTACCGTTTTAGCCAATTCCTCGATAATGCTGATGGTAACGCCAACGTTACGGTACAGGCTGATCTTGCCGACCGACTGCGTCTCCCCAAAAAAGTCGAGCACGACGTTGGCAGGGCCCATCGTATGGGCGCCCCAGGTACCGCCGTTGCGGTCGAGATCGTCGTTAATCAAGTTGTTGACCCAGAGCATAGGGTCTTTCTCGGTGTGGCTGCACCAAAGAACGCGGGTGTAATAAGAGCCGTCGCGGCGAATTCCGTATGTAGACATAAAAGTTTCCTCCCTTTTTTCTTCTATTTTACCATAAATACGTAAATTTGCAATGGGTTTTCTCTTGAAAATTATTTCAATGTAAGATATAATAACTTTGTATGAGTAAAAAAATAAATTTATATAGGAGAACGAATATGGCACTCAACAAAAAGACCGTAGAAGACATTTGTGTCAAGGGCAAAAAGGTGTTGGTCCGTTGCGACTTTAACGTCCCGCTCAAAAACGGCGTGATCACCGACGAAAACCGTATCAATGCTGCTCTGCCCACCATCCAATATCTGATCAATCAGGGCGCTCAGGTTATCCTTTGCTCTCACATGGGCAAACCCAAGGGTGAGCCGAAGCCCGAATTTTCATTAGCACCCGTTGCCGTGCGTTTGTCCGAGAAGCTTGGCAAAGAGGTTGTTTTTGCCGCTGACGATAACGTAATCGGCGACAATGCCAAGGCCGCCGTTGCCGCTATGAAGGACGGCGACGTTGTGCTGTTGCAGAACACCCGTTACCGTGCTGAGGAAACCAAGAACGGCGAGGCCTTTTCGGCTGAGCTCGGTTCGTTGGCGGATATCTTTGTTAACGACGCTTTCGGTACCGCTCACCGTGCTCACTGCTCGACCGTTGGCGTAGTTTCTTACGTAAAAGAAGCCGTTGCCGGCTATCTGATCGGTAAGGAATTGCAGTATCTCGGCAATGCCGTTGATGCTCCCGTTCGTCCTTTCGTTACCATTCTCGGCGGTGCCAAGGTTGCCGATAAGCTGACCGTTATCGAAAACCTGCTCAACAAGGCTGACACCCTCATTATCGGCGGTGGTATG
>JAZOCX010000037.1:0-11745 GCA_045596725.1 Eubacteriales bacterium | reverse complement strand
CAACGACCTTTCCCTGCTCATCAAGAATTGTCACCTGTTCTGTAATCTGTTTCATCTCACCGCCATAGGCACCCGCATTCATTACAATAGCACCACCAACAGTTCCCGGAATACCGGCGGCAAAACTCTTATCGCCTTTGAGGGCTTTGGAAACACGGTCGATCCGACGGTCGAGCATTTCAATATCCGCCAAGATCAGTTCTAAATTGATGATATCCATATCACGCCCCGCATCAACGCTGTTTTCTACGTGGGTGATATTATCGTCCTCAAAGCAACGCACGACCTGTACCACCGCATCCACTTCACGGATGTGCGACAAGAACTTATTGCCCAAGCCCTCGCCGTGGCTGGCGCCCTTGACAAGCCCCGCAATATCCACAAACTCAATGGTGGCGGGGGTGATTTTCTTCGGGTGGTACATCTCGCCTAATGCCTGCAAGCGGGCGTCGGGCACGTCGACCACGCCGACGTTGGGCTCAATGGTGCAAAAAGCGTAGTTGGCCGACTGAGCACCGGCATTGGTAATAGCGTTAAAAAGCGTACTTTTGCCGACGTTCGGCAAACCGATAATTCCAAGTTTCATTCTTCCTGTTCCTTTTTCAGTAAAATCATACCTGTTTTCACAGGCCGTGTCATACAAACAAATAGGTGGCGCCGGCGCAAGGCTTCCAAGCAAGTCCTTGCCTTTTGCTTGTCGGTAAAAATACCGAAGACGACACTGCCGCTTCCCGTCATCTGGACGTAATCGGTAAATGTCGAGAGTTCTTTTATATTAGCATCAATTGAAGCGGCACGGGTACGTGCCGAGGGGGTAAAGGTATTCCCTAAACTTTCACAAATACCCTTAATACTCCCCTGCTCAATAGCACTGAGCATCTTATCGCAGACAAAGGGAGGCGTAACGGTTTGCGCATCAATATCGGCAAACGCCTCTTTGGTGGATACGCCCTGCTTATCCTTAACCAACACAAAATAACACGACGGCATATCGTTGAGCTTTGTAATCTGTTCGCCTCTGCCCTCGCACAGGGCGGTACCGCCCGTGAGAAAATAGGGCACGTCGCTCCCGAGCTGCAAACAAATATCATACAACTGCCCTTCATCAAGCGGACGTCCGTATATCTCGTTTAAGCCTTGTAATATCCCCGCAGCATTACCGCTTCCGCCGCCCATACCCGCCTGAATGGGGATATGCTTTTGCAGATAGATGCGCACTTCGGGAGTAAGCCCTGCCGACTGATAAAAAGCCTCGGCGGCACGGTATACGAGATTGCTTTGGTTATAGGGGATATAGCGCAAATTCCCCGACAGCGAAATGCCCGATCCCCCCGTTTGTACGTAGAGGTAGTCGTACAGATCCACCGTCTGCATCACGGTGCGCAGACTGTGATAGCCGTCGGGCGTTTTGCCCGTAATGTCAAGGCAAAGATTCAGTTTTGCCGACGTTTTAATTACAGTTTTGATAAGAATCGCTCCAATCGATCCATGGCCTTTTGCAGATCGGCCATGCTCTTGGCGTAGGATATTCTCACAAAGCCCTCACCGCTCTCGCCAAAGGCACTGCCCGGCACAACGGCAACGTGTTCCTCATACAAAAACTTCTCGCAAAATTCCTCACTGCTCATACCGTATTTCTTGATGCAGGGGAAGATATAAAAGGCGCCCTTCGGCTCAAAGCAAGGAAGCCCCATCTTCTCAAAGCGGGAAAGCAGCATCTTACGGCGGGCATCATATTCCTCCACCATTTCAAGCACGGCGGCATCGGTCTGCTCTTTAAGGGCGCACAAGGCCGCTTCCTGCGCCATGGTGGGGGCGCACATAATGGCAAACTGATGCAGTTTTGTCATGGCTTTGATGATGGGCACGGGCCCTAATGCGTAACCGATACGCCAGCCGGTCATGGCAAAGGCCTTAGACAGACCGTTAACAACAATCGTACGCTCCTGCATGTCAGGGAGCGAAGCAATCGATACGTGCTTTCCGCTGTAAGTGAGCATAGCATACAGCTCGTCGGAAAGCACCATAATATCGGTACCGCGCAATACCTCGGCAATCTCCTCTAAATCCTTTTGCTCCATAACGGCGCCGGTGGGGTTGCCGGGATAGGGTAAAATCAAGAGCTTGGTACGGGGCGTGATCGCCTCACGCAGTTCTTTTGCCGTCAGACGGAATTCGTTTTCCGCCTTGGTAGCGATGCCGACGGGGGTACCGCCCACGATCTCGGTTAACGGGGCATAGCAAACAAAGCTCGGCTCGGGGATAATGACCTCGTCTCCCTCTCCGATCAGACAACGGATGCACAAATCAATGGCTTCCGAACCGCCCACCGTAATGAGCGCATTGTTTTCGTCTTCATAGCGCACGCCGAAGTTGCGCTCGTAGTAATGACAAACCTCACGGCGCAGCTGCAACATACCGGCGTTGGAAGTATAGTAGGTGTGCCCTTTTACCAGCGAATCGATGCCGGCCTCACGCACCGACCAGGGCGTGATAAAATCGGGCTCACCGATGGAAAGGGAAAGAACGTCGTCCATCGTGGCGGCAATATCGAAAAACTTGCGAATGCCCGACGGTTTTACCCGCTTAACCCTCTCGTTTATCAGATTTTCGTAGTTGATCATAGAGTAAAGCCTCTCTCGTCTTTCACGTCCTGTCCGCAATGGACACCCTCGTATTTATAACGGCGCAGTACGAAATGGGTAGCCGTACCCATAACGCCGTCAATGGTGGCTAATTTCTCGGCAACAAACAGCGCCACTTCCTGCATACTGCTTCCCTCGACCTCGGCGCACAAATCAAAACCGCCCGACATCAAGGAGATGCTTCTCACCTCGGGAAACTGAGCAATATGACGAGCCACACGCTCAAAGCCGTGGCCCTTATAGGGCAATACCCGTACCTCGATAAGCGCACGAACGGGCAGATCTACACACTTTTCGGGATCAAGCAAAGCACGGTAGCCGATAATGACACCGCTCTCTTCATACTGCGCCATTTTTTCGGCGACCTCGTTCTCGGTCATATTAAGACGCTGTGCGATCTCGGCGGCGCTCATACGAGCATCCTTTGCCAGTAAACTCAAAATCTTGTCCATCATACAGTCCCCTTTCAAAATTTCACAAATTTCGGTGCACGGTCTTCATACACCGTAACGTAATCATATCCGACCCGACGCAACATCTCGCACGCCTTGTCGATTCCTTGTCCTATTGTTTCCTTGCTGTGCGCATCGCTGCCCAGCGTAACGATCTTACCGCCCAAGCGCTTATACAAACGAAGCACCGCTTCATCCGGCTGGGTCTTGCCCACCTCGGTAAACAAGCCGGAGGTGTTGATCTCAATGCCTTTGCCCTTGGCAATAAGCTTTGTGAGAATATCGGTTATGCGAGGCATAAATCTTGTCATATCCACTGCCACGCCCTGCTTGGCGGCATAGCGCTCGAAGTAGTTGATATGCCCCAGCACGTCAAATTTACCCCACTTCACCATCGCTTCCAATTCATCGTAATAGCGGTCAAGCACACTCATTAAGTCGGGACGGGTAAAGTCCATCTTACCAAAATCCTTCTCCCCGCGCACACTGTGAAGCGAAGCGATAACAAAATCAAATTTTCCGTAGGAAACGGCAACCTCTGCCTTGCCCAAATCAAACAAGGGTTCGCCCAACTCCACGCCAAAGCGGAGTTTGGTGTCGGTCTTGTTCCGAGCCAGCGCCTTGAAATAGGTCTCCCGCATCACCGATAGGGGGGTGTTGGTACTGAGATACTGGCTACCGCACTCATAATGGTCGGTTACGCAGATCTCCGCCAAGCCCTTTTTCGATGCAAAGGCAAGAACCGCTTCCAGACTGTCTTTTCCGTCAAAAGACAGGTCGGTATGGAAATGATAGTCGCATAAAAACATAAAATACTCCAAAAAAATAAGAAAAATATGAAGAAACCATTTGCAACCGGTGTAAAATATGATATATTATACTTTGATATTGTATCATAAGAGAGAAACGTTAGCAATCCTTTTTTTAAGGGAGGTGTAAAAAGATGTTAACGAATATGGCCCGCTGCGCCGTTGTTTCGGCACCCTTAACACCCTTTGACGTGGATGCCAACCTATCGGCCTTTTCGGTGGCCGCCGATAAGGTGTTGCCCACCCGCCCCGATATGATGGTCTTTGGCGAGTTGTCGCTGTGCGGTGCTTCCTGCGGTACGCTCCTTCGCCAGAAAAAATTACTGCGCGATTGTTTAAGTGCCGCCGTTCGTTTTGCAGAACTTTACAAGCTCTCCGATACTCTCTTTTTACTCGGTCTTCCCTTGGCGGTCGGCCGTGCCGTTATCAGTGCCACCGCCGTTATTAAGGGCGGGCGCATCCGTATGTTTGCCGCATCGCTCAACAACCACGGCGTGTTTGACACCCTTTCAGGTGATCAAACGGTGATGGTAAACGGGCAGTCGGTGCCCGTCTGCTCACGCCCCGTTTTGCGTCATAACGGTATGGATATTGCCCTGCTCTGCGGGCTTGACCTTGCCCGTTGCCCCGAACCGATCGAGGCCGATATCGTAGTGGCACCCACCACCGCAAAAGCCGATCCCGTTCACGATTATATGATGGGCGCACGGCTCTCCACCCTCTCCCGTATGCTGGGGGCGGGCTTGGTTGTCTGTGCCGGCGGTATGGGGGAATCGAGCTATCACGGGGTCTATAAAAACCTCGGCGGTATTTTTGAAAACGGCGCCTCGCTCGGCTTCCAATACGATTTTGAACCGCTGGTGCTGGTTCGTGATATTGATTTGGATTTATTGCCCGTTAAGGCGGCTGGGGAACTGACCGATCTTGGCGGAACGAATATCGAGCGTCAGCGCATCAATCGCACCATTGCGAAAAATCCCTTCCTGCCCGAAGCCAATCGGGAGCGTATTTTAGACGATATCGCCGATACCCAAATTCAAGGTCTTGCCACCCGCCTAAAACCCGCCCACCTCAAAAAGCTGGTGATCGGCGTATCGGGCGGGATCGACAGTACCCACGCCCTGCTCGTTTGTGCCGGCGTGTGCGATACCTTGGGTATGGAGCGCAGTGATATTATCGCCGTACTAATGCCCGGCTTTGGCACCAAGGACGCCAGCCGCAATCTCTCAGTGGCCCTTGCCGAGGAGATCGGTGCCACCGTGAAAATGATTTCGATCGATGCTTCGGTTACCCAGCATTTTCAAGATATTAACCACGACCCGCTCAACCGCAACCTCACCTACGAAAATGCCCAGGCAAGAGAACGGACGCAGATCCTGTTCGATATTGCCGGCGATAACGACGGTCTGGTGGTCGGTACGGGCGATATGTCAGAGATCGCACTCGGCTGGTGTACTTTCGGCGGCGATCATTTGTCGGGCTATAACGTCAACGCCTCGCTCACCAAACGTATGGTTACCGAGGCCGCCAAGGCTCTTGCCCGTCGCTTGGGAGGTAATCTGCCCACCATTGTCGGCGAAATCGCCGAGGCACCCCCCTCACCCGAGTTGTTGCCGGGAGATCAGGTAACCAAAAACGTGCTTGGCCCCTATGAACTGCACGACTTTTTCCTCTACTACTATCTGCGCCATAACCTGTCGCCCGATAAGATCGTTTCCCTTGCTCTGCAAGCCTTTGAGGACGAGTATGAGGAACGGCTGATTCGTGCCACCTTTGAAGTTTTTCGCCGTCGATTCCTAACCTCGCAGTTTAAGCGTGGTTGCGCATCCGAGGGCGTGCTGTTCGGAGAAGTCTGCTTATCACCCTTTGATACCCACTTCCCCTCTGACCTACCCACCGTAAATTTCTAAAAGGAGTCTCAAAATGAAAGCAGTTATCACCGTTGTCGGTGCCGACCGTGTCGGCATCATCGCTCACGTATCCAACAAGTGCTTGGAGTACAACGTCAACATTCTGGATATTACCCAGCACGTTGTTGACGATTATTTCACCATGACCATGGTCGCCGATATCGAAAAGGCTTCGGTTCCCTTTACCGAATTTGTTGATATCATGGCACAGCTCGGTCAGTCTTTGGAGCTGGTCATTCATACGATGCACGAAGATATTTTCAATTCCATGCACCGAATCTAAGGAGATATCATGTTAGAGCATTACGACATACTGGAAACCATTCACATGCTCAAAGAGGAGCATCTTGATATCCGTACCGTTACGATGGGCATCTCTCTGCTCGATTGCGCCCACGAGGATATCGACGTGTTTTGCGAGCGCATCTACGACAAGATCACCAAAAGCGCTGAGTTTTTGGTGCCTCGTGCCTGCGATATCGAGAAAAAATACGGTATTCCCATCATCAACAAGCGGGTGTCCATCACCCCGATTTCGATTGCGGCCGCCGCTTGCAAGAGTGATGACTATGCCAAGATCGCCCAAACGCTCGACCGTGCCGCCGCCACCCTCGGCATCAACTTTATCGGCGGATACTCGGCCTTGGTTCACGGCGGTTTTACCGAGTCGGATCTGAAACTGATCAAATCCATTCCCGAAGCGTTGTCGACGACCAACTGCGTCTGCTCCTCGGTGAACGTTGCCACCTCCCGCAGCGGTATCAATATGGACGCTGTGGCGATGATGGGCCGTGTCATTAAGGAAACGGCAGCCCTCACGGCCGACCGTGATGCCATCGGTTGCGCCAAACTCGTCGTCTTTGCCAACGCCCCCGAGGACAACCCCTTTATGGCGGGTGCCTTCCACGGCGTGGGACAGCCCGAGCGTGTTATTAACGTGGGCGTGTCGGGTCCCGGCGTGGTACGTGCCGCTGTGGCTCGTGCCGGCGATTGCTCCTTGTCCGAGCTTGCCGATACCATTAAGAAAACCGCCTTTAAGGTTACCCGTATGGGTCAGATGGTGGCACACGATGCCGCCGAGGCTCTGGGCGTTCCCTACGGTATCGTTGACCTTTCCCTCGCCCCCACCCCCGCCATCGGCGACTCGGTGGCGCATATCTTGGAAGAGATGGGCTTGGAAACCTGCGGTACCCACGGCACCACCGCCTGCCTTGCCATGCTTAACGACGCCGTAAAGAAGGGCGGTCTGTTCGCCTCTTCCTTTGTCGGCGGTCTTTCGGGCGCCTTTATCCCCGTATCGGAGGATGCCGGTATGATCGATGCCGCCCGTATGGGTGTACTTACTCTGGATAAATTAGAAGCCATGACCGCCGTTTGCTCGGTCGGTCTTGATATGATCGCCGTCCCCGGCGATACCCCCGCCGAAACCCTGTCGGGTATCATTGCCGACGAGATCTCGATCGGTCAGATTAATCATAAAACAACCGCCGTCCGCATCATTCCCGTCGTTGGGAAAACGGTGGGACAAGAGGTTGAGTTCGGCGGTCTGCTCGGCAGCGCCCCCATTATGCCCGTGCACCCGCAATCTTGCGCTAAATTCATCCGTCGCGGTGGTCGCATTCCCGCACCTACCACGGCGCTCAAAAACTGATGCTGCGGCGCCTACGCCCTGCCGCTTGGGTTGGTTTAGCGGCATCCGTTTTATTGATGTTCTTCGTTACGCTGGTTGACCGTTCCAGCGCCACCAGAGCGCTCTACTTAGTCCCTTTTAAATCCTTTACGGGAATTGTGAAGGTACACGGCATTATGGTTGCCCTGTCTCAGGCTTGCGGCAATATCCTTCTCTTCTTACCCATCGGCTTTTTCCTGCCAATGGTAAGCCGTATTAAGCCGTGGCTTTCCGTCGTTTTCTGTACGGCCATTTCCCTCTTTGTAGAACTTTGCCAACTTTCTTTCCGCATCGGCGTGGCCGACGTTGACGACCTAATCTTCAACACTCTTGGCGGTATTTTCGGTGTCATATTATTTATCATTGCAAAGAAAGCCTTAAAGCGATACGAGAAACGCCAAAAGCACAGAAAACATAAAAAACACCATCATCATAAAAACCATAAATAAAAAGGAATGCCTGAAAAGGCATTCCTTTTTTTATAACTCAATCGTGTTATAGGGCAGATCAACCAGCTGTGCATAGGGATCACGGCAGGTGAAATAGAGGATCTGCACCCGTTGCGACAGCGTCGCCAACAATCCCAGCACGTCTCTCAGTCGCTTCTCATCGAAGTTTGAGAAGGAATCGTCGAACACCAAAACCGGCTTTTCGGTGGTATAAAGCATATCGATCAAGGCCAGACGCAAGGAAATATAAACGGCGTCGCCGGTGCCTACGCTGAAATACTGCAAGTGGCGAGGCTCACCCTTTTCTTCGATGCGTACCTTACCGGCTACGTCCACCGTTACACGGCGGGACTCATCGCTGGTAACCGCCGAGAAAAACTTAGCGGTACGCTCAGCAAGCACGGGTGCAAACAAATCGGTCATCTGCCGATGCGCACGATCGAGTGCATCGAGTGCCAAACGGTAAGAGGTAAGACGGCGTTCCAGCACCTCTACCCGCTGTTGCTTTTCATTTAATTCACTCAGCAGAACGTCAACCGAGCCGACGTAGCGGGCACGTTCCTCGTGCATCGTTTTGCTCTCGGCAATTTTGACCTGTAACTGTTGCTCGGCAACCGTCGCCTGACGGCAACGCTCCATGAGCGCCTGATACTCTTCGTTATCGGCAGGATCGGCCTCGGCGGTGGCTTCGGAAAGTTTCGCCTTGATCTGTTCTTCTTTAATCTGCAAATCCGAAAGGGTGGCAAGGTCTTGATACAGCGCCTGAATGGCAGGCATAAAATTATCTTTAATACCCAGTTTAGTAATCAACACGCCCTGCAAGGCGAGAGCCTGCATGTGCCGTTGCTGTTCTTTGGTAAAGATGACCGACTGACGCTCATACGCCATCTTGCCCTTAGTCGACCCAACAAAATACCATACCAGCCCCGCACTGCCGATCAACGCCGCCGCAAGGGTAGCTCCCCACAGCGAAATGAAGGCAAACAACAACCCCATAACGAAGACGCCGATACTCGTCCACAACAGCCACGTCATATTCCGTGGAGGAATAGGACGAACGACCTCTTCCATCACGTCCTTTAATGCCTGCAAGCGCTGAGCCTGATTATTGAGATCATCCACCTGTGCACGGGTCTTCCCGCCAAGGCGTGCCTTGACCTCTTCGATCTGCGCCATACATTCGTTTCTTTCCTTTTTGAGGGCTACCTGTTTACCCGATACCCCCTGCTTCGCCTCTTCTTTGAGCTCGGCAAGACGGGCCTCCCATTCAGCGTGCTTGTCCTTCACAATCTGCAATTTCTGAGCGAGCTGTGCACCCTCATCAGAGATATCACCCAAAGACGCCTGCTCGCCACGCACCTGCTCGATGCGGTAGGACAGCTCGGAAATCTCCTGACGCAGTTTCGGTATTTCTCCGCCACGTCCCGAATCGATCTTATTCTTTGCTTTGTTCAGTAAATCCTTCGCCTTTTCGTAGGACACGTCCTCATCGGCGCCGGTCAGCATATTTTTCAGTTTATCTTCCAGATCGGAGATCTTGACGTTCTGCAACATCGATTGCCCGAAAAAGGCGGTGCTTTCAAAGGTATCGAGCGAAAGCCCGAAGATATCCTCGCCCGGCTCTTGGGTAAGACGGATCTCTTCCCCGCTCAGGGCATCAAATACACGGAAATCCCTTGCTCCCTCACGCACGACGGTAACCTTACGGTCCTTCACCGTCATCGAGAGTGATCCGCTAACCTCACCGCCCTGCCACGGCTTGTAATGACCGGCCACGGTTACGGGATTGGCGGTACTGGTCCGCTCGTTTTTCGGGAAGCCGTAGAGCATATAGCGAATAAATGCCGCCAGTGTACTCTTGCCCGATTCATTGGAGGTGTAGAGAACGTTTAATCCCTCGTGAAGTTGGAGTGTCTTATCTTGGAATTTACCGAAACGGCGAAGTTCCAATTTATCAATCTTCAAAACCCATCAACTCCTCTCCCGCCAAAGCAGCAAGTCCTAAACTGATCGCCTGATTGCGCAGTTCCTCATCGACCGACTCTTTGGCTAATTCACGCAAGAAAAGCCCCGTCAAGGTATTTTCTTTCATCAGTTGTTCAATATTACGTTCCAGCCGAGTCTTATCGATAATCTTGCAAAATTGCAGATGCTTTCCCTCTTGGCTCAGCGCCGCTAAATTGATCATCAAGTGGGCGGGACGGGATCCCACCAACACCAGTTTCACCAACCACTCGGCAGATATCGAAGCCAAGCAACCGCGCACACGAGCCACCAGCTCGGTCATCGACTGTACCCCGGCTACGTCAATTTCCACCGTTTCAAAACGACCAACGGTGCTCTCAATAAAATCAAGCTCCACCTTGCCCTTATCAACGGTGCCTTTGAGATAGCCCTTGGCCCCCGTCTCGTCAAAGCCACGGCCAACGAGGGTGCCTGGATAGGCATAATAGGTGTTGCCCGATTGGCAAATACCCGAATAGGTGTGCACGTGCCCCAGCGCCAAGTAATCCAGCCCGCTGTTAGCAATCTGGTCAAGCGTTATCGGCTGATAAACGGCATGTCCGCCAAAGCCCTGCACCTGTGAGTGCATACACATGATATTGATGCGTGTCGGATCGGCCACACGGAACCCGCTCAGCAACTGTTCCTCACTGCGCTCATACAAACAACCGACACCGTACACGGTATACTCGTCAAAATCAATACGCTCAATACGCCCCGTGCCGAAGATATGCAGGTTTTCGGGACGAAGCAAATTCCGATAAGGCGAAGAGCCGTACAAACAATCGTGATTACCGGGAGCGATAAAAAACTCGGTCTTGGGATACTGCTGTGCCATCTCAACAAAAAGACGCACCGACTCTCCCGTCGCCTCGCCGTTATCAAACATATCTCCCGCCATCAGTACCACGTTAACGCCACGCTCACCCGCTTCACGCAACGCCTCATAAAGCGCCGTGCGAATCGCCTGACGGCGCGCCGAAGCCACCTTTGCGGGAAGCTCCCTGAAAGGCGTGTCCAAATGCGTATCGGCAATATGTACGATGGAAATCATTTCTCTTCCTCCTTACCCACACTAAGCAATACCGCCAACGAACCACGGTCGGCGCCCTGCCTGCGATGGGAAAAATACAACGGATCGTGCACCGTGCACTCACCGCACAGGGTGATATGCTCCGGTGTAATCCCGCTTGATAGCAAAATATTGCGGTTTGCCGCCCATAAATCGGCATGGGGGTTTTTATCGGGGAACTCCACTAAACAATCCCCACCCGCCTTTTTGAGCGCCTCGCCCACGTCTCTTGACACCTCATAACAACAAGGTCCCGCACAAGGCCCAATGGCGGCTAAGATATCCTTAGGGTGGGAGCCAAAAGCCTCGCCCATCGCCTCCACGGCTTTTTTGGCGATCTGTTTTGCCGTTCCCCGCCAACCCGAATGAATTAAGCATACGGCACGGTGCACGGGATCAGCAAGAGCAATCGGCGTACAATCCGCCGAAAAAACGACGAGGGTAACCCCCGCTTCATTGGTCATTAACGCATCCACGTCGGCAAAGGTTTTATGAGTTATGCCCTCACCGCAGTCTTGGCGTGTAACGAGGCGGATATGATCGGTATGGGTCTGCGCCGACAGCACCAAAGACTCCATCGATACCCCGATGGCCTTGGTGATGATGCGATAATTTTGCCATACGTTCTCCGAGGTGTCAGGACGGTTAAAGCCCAGATTGAGCGACCCGACCTCGCCCTCACTCACCCCGCCTTTGCGGGTGGAAAAGGTGTGAGGAAATTGAGCCTCGGCAAAG
>JAZOCX010000036.1:0-2620 GCA_045596725.1 Eubacteriales bacterium | reverse complement strand
GTACAAAAATCTAATAGCTCTTAATTTTATTTATGAATAATTTTCAGATGTTGCCAAAACGTTGCCACGAGGACTTTTTAATCCTCAAAAACCCAGTGTTTATGCGGGTTTTCAGCGTTTTTGGTATTATTCCCACTCGATGGTGCCGATGGGCTTCGGCGTTAAATCGAGCAGAACCCCGTTGATCCCCTCGCCCTCCTGAGTGATGCGGTCGGTAATGGTGTGGAGTACGGGATAGGGGATTTCTTCAATAGTGGCAGACATGGCATCGGTGGTGTTGACCGCACGGATAATAGCCGGCCAGCCCTCGTAACGCTTGTCATCTCTCACGCCGACACTCTTGAAATCGGGAACGGCGATGAAATACTGCCATACCTTTTCGGCAAGACCGTTTTTGTCAAACTCCTCACGCAAAATGGCGTCGGCTTCACGAAGGGCGTGCAGACGGTCGCGGGTAATAGCGCCGAGGCAACGCACCCCCAATCCCGGGCCGGGGAAGGGCTGACGATAAACCATGGCATGGGGCAGACCCAGCGCCTCACCGACAACACGAACCTCGTCCTTATACAAAAGCTTCACCGGCTCAACCAGCTCAAACTCCATCTCCTCAGGCAGACCGCCTACGTTATGGTGAGCCTTTACGCCGTCGCTCTCCAAAATATCGGGATAAATAGTGCCCTGCGCCAAGAAGGAGATGCCTTCCAGCTTAGAAGCCTCTTCATCAAACACCTTAATAAACTCGCCACCGATGATCTTGCGCTTTTTCTCGGGCTCGGCAACACCTGCCAAGAGGTCGAGAAAACGGTCGGTCGCATCAACGTATATCAAATTCGCATCCAGCGCCTTGCCAAATACTTCGATAACCTGCTCACTTTCACCCTTGCGCATCAAGCCGTGATTAACGTGAACGCATACGAGCTGTTTGCCGATCGCCTTGATCAACAGAGCGGCAACAACCGAGGAATCCACACCGCCCGAAAGGGCGAGCAACACCTTCTTATCGCCAACCTGCTGACGGATCTCAGCAACCTGCTCGGCAATAAAAGCATCGGCCAATTCCTTGTTGGTGATACGGAGCATAGAGTCAGGACGTACGTTACTTTGCATCTGCATCGCTTCCTTTTGTAAAAATTTATACTCTATTATACCACTCTCACCCCTTCTCGACAACAAATTTTTTGTAAAAAATAAAAAAAGAAGGCTCTTTTGAGCCTTCTTTTCGCTTAATAATAGAAAAGCAAGAAGTAAATATACGCCGGAATGACGGCGGCGAGGGTAAAAGGAATACCGATTTTCAGAAAATCGCTGTTTTTAACCTCGTATCCCGCCTTACGCAGAATACCGATACCCGTAATATTTGCCGAAGCGCCGACGGGAGTCAGGTTTCCGCCGAGGGTGGCACCCGAAAGCAAACCGAAATAGAGCAAAGCAGGATTAATTCCTAAACTTGCCGCAATCCCTTGCGTTACGGGCAACATCGTCGCAACGTAGGGGATATTATCAATGAAGGCGGAGAAGACCACACTCATCCAGGTAATCAACGTATAGATGACAAAGACGTTGCCGCCCGAAAGAGTGGTAAAGAGATTGCCGATGGCGTCAACAACGCCCATCTCGGTAATGCCGCCCACCACCATAAACAAGCCAAAGAGCAGACCGATGGTAGCAAAGTCGATTTCTTTTAAGGGCGAGATCACGCCTTCCCAGCTCTTCTTGCGAACGCCGTTATAGATCACGCCGATCACCATTAGGATACAGCAAATGATACCGTTGGTGTAAGCCGAAAGACCCGGAATCAGGCTATCCAAGAATACGGGAAGAGCCGGAATCATCGAAGCCACGATCAAAAGCACGACTGTGCCAAGCATTAAAATGGAAGGAACGTAGTCGGTAACCACGGTGCGCTCGCCCGTCTCGACCTTGCCTGTTTCCTTGCGGAAAATAATCAGCAACAAGGACGCCGCCACGACTGCACCAATCTCTACCGCCCAAAAGATGCCGGGCTTACCCTGATAAACGAAGAAATCAAGGAAGTTCATATCAGCATAGCCACCCAGCATAATCGAAGTGGTATCGCCGACTAAGGTTGCCGCACCCTGCAAGTTAGACGAAACGGCAATCGCAATAATCATACCAACGGGGCTGATATTCAGACGCTTAGCAATCGCCAAGGCAATCGGCGCAATCATCAAAACAGTTGCCACGTTATCAATAAACGCCGACACAATACCAGCAAAAAGCGCCAAAATAACGATCGCCCATTTTACGTTGGGTACCTTTTCAATAATAATGTCTGCCAGCAGATTGGGCATCTTCGATTCGATCATCAAAGCCACCGTACCCATCGTACCGGCAATCATCAACAGCACGTTAAAATCCACACTCGGCAGAATCTGCTCTAAGGGCAACATACCCGAAACAATAAAGATCAGCGCCGAGCCCATGGCGACAAAGGGGCGGTACTTAGGCAACGCCAGCATAAGTACGTAGGTAAGAATAAACAGTGCCAATGCGTAATACATTCTCTCTCTCCTTTACGTCGTGGTGAAAAATACCCCGAAATCGAGAGGATTTCGGGGATTTTTTGAACAGTATAAACCCAATTATCTCTTGGAGAACT
>JAZOCX010000035.1:0-6898 GCA_045596725.1 Eubacteriales bacterium | reverse complement strand
TCATCATCCGTGAGGATAAGAACCCCCGCGGTACTCGTATCTTTGGGCCCATCGCTCGTGAGCTGCGTGACAAGGAATACACCAAGATCCTGTCCCTCGCTCCCGAAGTGCTGTAATGGGAGGAAAAGAAATGAACAATCTTCATATTAAAACCGGCGATACCGTTCAGGTAATCTCCGGCAATTCCAAGGGTAGCGTTGGCAAGGTAGTTGCCGTAGCTCCCAAAGAAGGCAAGGTTATCGTTGAGGGTACCAATATGGTAACCAAGCACGTTAAGCCCAAGTCTCAGCAGCAGCAGGGTGAGATCGTGAAGACCGAAGGCGCTATGTATGCCTGCAAGGTTCTTCTCTATTGCCCCAAGTGCAAGACCGGCGTTCGCACCGGCGTTAAGGTTGAGGACGGCAAGAAGATCCGCGTTTGCAAAAAGTGCGGCGCTGTGATCGAATAAGGAGGGTAGGCTACCATGACAAGATTACAAGAACTCTATGTTAAAGAAGTAGCTCCCGCTCTGAACAAAAAGTATCAGTACAAGAGCTGCATGCAGATTCCGAAGTTGGACAAAATTGTTATCAACGTCGGCTGCGGTGAGGCCCGTGATAATGCGAAGGTTATCGATGCTGTTATCAATGACCTGACCAAGATCACCGGTCAGAAGCCCGTTATTTGCGCCGCACGCAAGTCGGTTGCAAACTTTAAGCTGCGTGAGGGTATGCCTATCGGCGTTAAAGTTACCCTGCGTGGTGATCGTATGTACGAATTCATGGATCGTCTTTTCAGCTTGGCTCTGCCCCGTGTACGCGACTTCCGCGGCATTCCCGCAGACTCTTTTGACGGCCGTGGCAACTATGACCTGGGCTTAAAAGAACAGCTGATCTTCCCTGAAATCGAGTACGATAAGATCGATAAGGTTCGCGGCATGGATATCGCTTTCGTAACTACTGCTGCTACCGATGAAGAAGCCCGTGAGCTGCTCTCTTTGATGGGCGCTCCGTTTGCGAAGTAAGGAGGGATACGCATGGCTAGAAAGGCACTTGTTTTACAGCAGAAAGAGACTGCTAAGTTCTCGACCAGAGCTTATAACAGATGCAAAATCTGCGGTCGTCCCCATGCTTATCTTCGTAAGTATGGCATCTGCCGTATCTGTTTTAGAGAATTGGCCTATAAGGGTCAGATTCCCGGCGTAAAGAAATCCAGCTGGTAAGAGGAGGAGAATAAAATGCAGATTACCGATCCGATTGCTGATATGCTCACCAGAATCCGCAATGCGAACTCTGCCAAGCATGACAGCGTAGATATTCCCGCCTCCAACATGAAGAAGGCTATTGCTCAGATTCTGCTGGATGAGGGATTCATCAAGAAGTATGACGTCGTTGAAGACGGCAAGCAGGGCATGATTCACGTAGAACTGAAATACGGCCCCGGCAAGACCAAGATCATTCAGGGTCTGCGCCGTGTGTCCAAGCCCGGTCTGCGTGTATATGCCGGCAAAGAAGATATGCCCCGCGTAATGCGTGGCCTCGGCATCGCTATCGTGTCCACCTCCAAGGGTGTTATGACCGATAAGGAAGCCAGAAAATCCAACATCGGCGGCGAAGTTCTCGCCTTCGTATGGTAAGAAAGGGGTATTAGTTATGTCCAGAATTGGCAGAAAAGAAATAACTGTCCCTGCCGGCGTTACCGTTACCATTTCGGATAACAATCATATCGCTGTCAAGGGCCCCAAGGGCAGTCTTGAAATGAATGCCCATCCTGATATGCTGATTAAACAGGAAAACGGTGTGATCACCGTTTCCCGTCCTACCGACGGCAGAGAGCATCGCTCGATCCATGGTTTAACCCGTACCTTGATTGCAAACATGGTTGAGGGTGTAACCAATGAGTTTTCCAAGACTCTGATCGTTAACGGCGTTGGCTACCGTGTAGCTAAGCAGGGTAAGGATCTTGTAATGAACCTGGGCTTCTCGCATCAGGTTATCGTAAGCGAAACCGACGACATTAAGATTGATGTTCCCAACCAGAACACCATCATTATCCACGGCGTGGATAAGCAGAAGGTTGGTCAGTTCGCTGCCGAAGTTAGAGAAAAGCGTCCGCCTGAGCCTTATAAGGGCAAGGGAATCAAGTACGAAACCGAGCGTATTATCCGTAAAGAGGGTAAAGCCGGTAAGGGTGCGAAGTAAGGAGAATAAGCAATGGTTAAGAAAATTGACAGCAATAAGGCTCGTCTTAAAAGACATAAGAGAGTCCGTGGCAAAATTTCCGGCACTCCCGCTTGCCCCCGTTTGTGCGTATTCCGCTCTAACGCCAATATCTATGCTCAGATTATTGACGATACCGAGGGTAAGACCCTGGTAAGCGCCAGCTCCATGGGCTTGGAAGGCAACGGCTCCAACAAGGAAGCTGCTAAGCAGGTTGGTCTGCTTATCGCCGAGAAGGCTAAGGCAGCCGGCATCGTTGATGTCGTATTCGATCGCGGCGGCTATATTTACCATGGCCGTGTCCAGGCACTCGCAGAAGGCGCCCGCGAGGGCGGCCTGAACTTTTAACAAAGGAGGGCATAAACAATGGCAGAATTGATCGATGCAAGCACCCTCGATCTTCAAGAAAGAGTTGTGTGCATAAATCGTGTATCCAAGACCGTCAAGGGCGGCCGTGTAATGAAGTTTGCGGCTCTGGTCGTTGTTGGTAACGGCAACGGTATTGTCGGTGTTGGTATGGGCAAGTCCTCCGAAGTTCCCGATGCTATCCGTAAGGGCATCGAGGATGCGAAGAAGAAGCTGGTCCGTATTGCGATGAAGAATACTACGATTCCCCACGAGAACGTTGGCCGTTTCGGCGCCTCGATGGTTGTGCTCAAACCCGCTGCTCCCGGTACCGGTGTTATCGCCGGCGGCGCAGTTCGTGCGGTAATCGAGCTCGCAGGCATTCAGGATATCCGTACTAAGGCTTTGCGTTCCCGCAATCCCATTAACCTTGTCAACGCTACCATCAACGGTCTTTCCGAGCTTCGTGATGTTCAGACGGTTGCTGCTATGCGTGGCAAGCAAGTTAAAGATATCTTAGGTTAAGGAGGTATTTATCATGGCTTTGAAAATCACTTTGAAGAAGTCTCTGATTGGCAACAAAAAGAATCAGATAGATACCGCTAATACTTTCGGTCTGAAAAGACCCGGCGACGTTTCGGTTCAGCCCGAGAACGCCGCAACCCTCGGCAAGGTTCGCGTTATTTCCCACCTTGTTGAAGTAGAAAAGGTCAAGGAGGCACGCAAGAAATGAAATTGCATGAATTAACTCCTGCTGCCGGTTCCACCTTCGAGCCCAAGAGAAAGGGCAGAGGTATCGGTTCCGGTAACGGCAAGACCGGTGGCCGTGGCCACAAGGGCCAGAAGGCTCGTTCCGGCGGCGGTGTTCGTCCCGGATTCGAAGGCGGCCAGATGCCCCTTCAAAGACGTGTACCGAAGCGTGGATTTAACAACATCTTCGCTAAGCAGTACATTACCGTCAATGTAGAGCGCCTCAATGCTTTTGAAGCCGGCGCTGTTGTTGATACCGACGCCCTGTTGGCGTCCGGCATCATCTCCAAGACTCTTGACGGCGTTAAATTCCTCGGCCGTGGTGAAGTTACCAAGGCGCTGACTGTACGTGCGGCAAAGTTCACCGAGTCTGCTAAGCAGAAGATCGAAGCTGCCGGCGGTAAAGTCGAGGAGGTATAACGATGTTTGAGGGATTGATCGCAGCATTTAAGAATGACAGCCTGAGAAAGAAGCTTCTTTTCACGGCTATGATCTTGTTGCTGTACCGCATTGGCGTTGTCATCCCTGCACCGTTTGTCAACGTAGACGCTATCGGTAGTGCAATTCAGAATGCAGGACTGATGGAAATGCTCAACGTTATGTCGGGTGGCGCACTTAACCAGGCATCCTTGTTTGCGTTAGGTATCTCGCCCTACATCAACGCTTCCATTATCGTCCAGTTGCTTACCATTGCGATCCCTGCATTGGAGCGTATGAAGAAAGAGGAAGACGGTCAGAAGAAGATCAATAAGATCACTCGTTATCTGACGGTTGCTCTGGCTCTGATTATGGGCTACGGTTATTTCACTATCATCGATGCGGGCGGTATTCTCGCCGAGAAAACCTTCTTCACCGGCTTGATCATGGTTGCCGCCTTCACGGCAGGCGCCTGCTTGGTTATGTGGCTGGGTGAGAAGATCGATGAACACGGTATCGGTAACGGTATCTCGATGATCCTGTTTGCAGGCATTGTCTCTCAGGGACAGCAGATGCTGTCGCTGATCGTTGACGACATTCAGAACGGAAACTATATTGCTCCCGTCGTTATGGTCGTTATTGCATTGCTCATGCTGGTAGGTATCATTTTTGTAAACGGTGCTGAGCGCAGAATTCGCGTTCAGTATGCAAAGCGTGTTGTTGGCCGTAAAATGTTCGGCGGCAACCAGAGCCACCTTCCCATGAAGGTCTTGATGACCGACGTTATGCCCATCATCTTCGCCAGCTCCTTCTGCATGCTGCCCTCTACCATTGCTTCGTTTATGAAGACCAATGGTTTCACTACTTGGGTAGAAAAGTATTTCACTACGCAGTCTCCCTTGTACGGAATTCTGTTCTTTGTTCTGATTATTTTCTTCAACTACTTCTATGTATCGGTCTCTTACGATCCCGTGGAGATTTCCAACAATCTGCAAAGAAACGGTGGTTCGATCCCCGGCATTCGTCCCGGTGAGCCCACTGTCAATTACATTAAGAAGTCGCTGAACAAGATTACCCTTATGGGCGCTGTTTTCCTCGGCATTATCTCCATCATCCCGATGGTTGCTACTGCCTTTGGCGTTAACTTTGCCGTTAGCGGCAACAGTATGCTGATCGCTGTAAGCATCATCCTTGAAACGGCGATGGTGATTGAGTCGCAGGTTTCGATGCGTCATTACAAAGGTTTTCTTGGGTAATTGAGAGGTAACGTTTTGAAACTGATTTTACTTGGACCTCCCGGATGCGGGAAGGGTACACAGGCAGCATTTATTAAAGAACGCTACAACATCCCCTCGATCAGCACCGGCGATATGATCCGTGAACAGGTACGTTCGGGCAGTGAGCTTGGTAAACAGGTGAAAGCTTGCTTGGACGCGGGCACGTTGGTCAGCGATGAGCTGGTCATTAAGATCGTAGAAGCCCGTCTGAAAGCAGACGACTGCAAAAACGGCTATATCCTCGACGGATTCCCCCGTACAGTTGCTCAGGCTCAGGCATTGGCTGATATGGGCGTCGTTATCGATAAGGTTGTAGATATTACGCTGCCCGATGAAACGATTATCGACAGAATATCCGGTCGGCGCGTATGCCCCGGCTGCGGTGCTTCCTATCACGTAACATCCATCCCCAGTGCGGACAACGTTCACTGCGATAAGTGCAGTGCCGAGCTGATTCATCGTAGCGATGACCAGCCCGACGTTGTAGCCAAGCGTTTGGCGGAGTATCGTGAGAAAACGGCTCCCTTGACCGACTTTTATAAGAAGGTCGGCAATCTGGTAACCGTATCGAGCGAGGGTGCGATTGAGGATGTAACCGCTGCGATATTCGCAGCATTAGAGGCATAACCATGATCGTCTTAAAATCGGCTCGTGAGATCGAACTGATGAAAAAAGCAGGCCGTATCGCCGCCGGGGCTCGTGCCCTGGCCGGCGAAATGGTCCGAGAAGGCGTTACGCTTCGTGAGATCGACAAAGCGGTTCACCGCTACATTGTCAGCCACGGTGCTAAGCCGTCCTTCCTCGGCTACGGCGGGTTTCCCGCTTCCTGCTGTTTGTCGGTAAATGAGGCTGTTATTCACGGCATTCCGAATGATTATGTGCTTCAAAACGGAGATATCGTCAGTATAGACGTGGGTGCCACCTATCAAGGCTATGTAGGCGACTGTGCCGACACCTTTGCTTGTGGCAACATTTCGGCTGAGGATGAAAAACTGATCGCCGATACCCGCCAATCCTTCTGGGAAGCCTTCAAGGTTATGCGCGAAGGTTACCGCATTGGCGACGTGGGTGCGGCAGTTGAGGATTATTGTACGGCGCGGGGCTATGGCGTTGTCTGGGAGTATACCGGACATGGCGTAGGTCGGGCGTTGCACGAGGATCCCAGCATCCCCAATCTTGGTCCTGCGGGACACGGAGCGCGGCTGCGCCGAGGAATGACGATTGCCGTTGAGCCTATGATCAATGCCGGTTCGGCCGACGTTGATAAAATGGACGACGGTTGGACGGTTTTGACCGCTGATCGCAAACGGAGTGCTCATTATGAAAATACCGTTTTGATTACCGACGGTGATCCGGTCATCTTAACGACCGAGGATTGATATGATGCAACGGTTTGCCTATTCCACTGCCGGACACGATAAAGGTTGGCTGTATTTCGTTTTAGGTGAAGACGATAGATTCCTTTACTTAATAAACGGAAAACAGCACAAGATCGCAAGTCCGAAACGAAAAAACCGCAAACATGTTTTTGTCTTCGAATATGAAAGCGAGTATTTTTCTTCGCTTGATCGAGGCCAAAAACAATTGACCGATAAGGGACTCAGACACGAGCTGAGTCTGCTAAATAACCTTCTTCATTTAGGAGGAAATCATGGCAAAAGAAGATATTATTGAGTTTGAAGGTACAGTATTGGAAGCGTTGCCGAACGCAATGTTTTCGGTAGAACTTCCCAATGGGCACAAGATTTTAGCTCACATTTCCGGTAAGCTCAGAATGAATTATATCAAGATACTTCCGGGCGATAAAGTTACGGTGGAAATCTCCACCTACGACCTGACTAAGGGCCGCATTATTTGGCGCTCGAAGTAAGGGTATAACTAAGGAGGAACAACAATGAAAGTAAGACCTTC
>JAZOCX010000034.1:0-1882 GCA_045596725.1 Eubacteriales bacterium | reverse complement strand
TATATAGTGTTTTTCTTTTTTATCTACCATAGTGCTCAACTCCTTTTTTGATAAAAAGCCGCAAAGTATCCCTGCTTTGCGGCTTTCGTATGCGGACGAATCCGCAAATTTGGTCGGAGTGACAGGATTCGAACCTGCGGCCTGATGGTCCCAAACCACCCGCTCTACCAGCTGAGCCACACCCCGATAAAGTTATAAATTGTTTCAAAGCTGTATCCGTCCCCTACGGCGCTCGGAAAACCTCCCCAATTGCGCCACACCTCGAAATTATTTATCGTATGCATTATATCTCAATCAAACACAATTGTCAACAAAGAAAAGTCTTTGATAAACCAATCAAAGACTTTAATTATACCCGGTAACTTCATCCTTTTACAGAACGAATCAACCTAAACGCCTGCTCGACAGTAGCGGTCAAATTGGGAGCTGCAAGCCCGTTATCCATAGCCTGCTCGAGGGCGACAGGAGTGCGCAGAATCGGAAAAAATGCATCGATCCCTTCCCTATTACATTCCTCGGCACCGTTGCCGACACATCCTGCAAATGCAACTGTAAGTGCTCCATTGCGTTTTGCTTCATCAGCAAGCCCGCAGGGAACCTTACCCATGACACTCTGCTTATCGAGCCGTCCCTCGCCCGTGACGAATATATCGCAATCCGAAAGCTCGTTCCAAAGTCCTGTGAGCTCGGCAATAAGTCTATAGCCCTTGACAAACCGAGTGTTTTTGAATACCGAAAAAGCGAATGCCGTTCCACCTGCCGCACCGACCCCGGGCATTTTGGGATCGGCATGAGGATATTTATTGATAACGACTTGCGCAAAGCTGTGCATCCACTCATCCATTGTTTCTGCCGCCTCGGTGCTTGCGCCCTTTTGAGGAGAAAATACCTTGCTCGCACCATTATCGCCGCAAAGGGGATTTGTGACATCACAGGCGATGCAGAATTCACATTCCCCAATAGCCGAGCTCACACACGAATCATCGATAAGAACCGCATGCTGAACCCCATAGGCGCCGTCAGGTACATCTACGCCGTTTGAGTCGGTAATTTTATAGCCAAGCGCTTTCAGCATACCGATTCCGCAATCATTGGTTGCACTTCCACCAAGGCCAATTATAAACCTACGGCAGCCATAGTTCACAGCATCAAGTATAATTTCTCCAACACCGTACGTTGTGGTGACAAGAGGATTTCGCTCATTTTCGTTAAGCAGTGTAAGTCCCGCCGCCGCACTCATCTCAATAACTGCAGTGTTACCTAGAATACAGTATTCTGCAGTTACCAAACGACGCAGCGGATCACAAACTTTAACTTTGCGATGAATGCTCTCGTCGAGCATACCGATCGATTCAACGGTTCCTTCGCCGCCATCGGCAACAGAATATATTTTAATGTCGGCATCGGGAAAAACAGTTAATATTCCTTTTTTTGCAGACTCCCCTGCCTCAAGAGAGCTCAGGCTGCCCTTAAATGAGTCGATTGCAATAACAATTTTCATATCATCACCGCACTATAAGATTACAAACAGAGCATCCGCCCGGGATGCTCTGTTTACAAAATCAATCGTTTGAAATGTCAACGTACATCTTATTTTTCCATTTTCCTATGGAAAATACGATAATCGAAATAATCATACCGATAGACCAGGAGGCTAACAGCGAAGTAAACAAGGCAACGGGGCTTCCGTTCGGGTAAGCATCGGAACGAGTAAGATAAGCAAGACCGTACGCAACGGGGATACGGAGGATAATAGTGGAAAAAATCGATACCCACATAGGTGTCACGCTATCACCGGCACCCCTCATTACGCCGCCGAGCACCTGAGTTACTGCGATACAAAGGTAGCCGACTGCGAGAATACGCATCATACGCACCGCGA
>JAZOCX010000033.1:0-5261 GCA_045596725.1 Eubacteriales bacterium | reverse complement strand
CCAACGGGGTCGATGTTCTCCATACCGCAGATAGTAATAGCGTGGTCATTGGAATCACGCATAACCTCAAAGTCAATATCTTTATATCCCTTAACACTCTTCTCAATAAGCACCTGATGCACGGGAGAAAGCTTAAAGGCATTCATACCCACTTCAATCAGTTCTTCTTCGTTATAGGCAAAGCCGCCTCCGGTACCGCCCAAGGTGAAGGCGGGACGCAATACAACAGGGTATCCGATCTCAGCCGCCGCCTTTTTCGCCTCTTCCAGATTATAGGTGATCTCAGAGGGAATGGTCGGCTCGCCGATGGATTGGCAAAGTTCCTTAAAGAGTTCACGATCCTCGGCACGCTCAATACTTTCACTGCACGTACCAAGCAGTTCTACACCGCACTCTTTGAGAATACCTTTCTTTTCAAGTTGCATAGCCAGATTCAATCCCGTCTGACCGCCGATACCGGGAACAATGGCATCGGGACGCTCATAGCGCAAGATCTTGGCGATGTATTCCAAAGTCAAAGGCTCCATGTATACCTTATCCGCAATGGTGGTGTCGGTCATAATGGTTGCAGGGTTAGAGTTGCAAAGTACAACCTCATAGCCCTCTTCTTTGAGTGCTAAGCAAGCCTGTGTTCCCGCATAGTCAAACTCGGCAGCCTGTCCGATAACGATAGGACCCGAGCCGATAATCAATACTTTTTTGATGTCTGTTCTCTTTGCCATTGTTCTTACTCCTTATATCCACACTGTTGATAAACTATTTTTCCGTCGCATACGGTCATTAAGCATTTGCCTTTGAGTTTCTCGCCCGCAAACGGCGTTGCCTTGCCAAGCGATAAAAACTGTTCGGGATCCACCGTCTGCTCCGCTCGCAAATCCCAAAGGGTGAAGTCATTGGTAAGCGGTAATCCAAAACGTTTGCGGGGATTCACTACCATCAGCTCCATTAACCGCTCTAAGGTAATGATGCCCGTGCAAACAAACTTTGTATACATCACGGCAAATGCCGTTTCAAGCCCCACCACACCAAAAGGGCTCAATTCAAGTCCCTTGGCTTTTTCGTGTGATGCGTGAGGGGCATGGTCGGTAGCAATCATATCGATCGTTCCGTCCAGAATTCCTTCTATCAACGCTTCCCTATCCTCAGCACTGCGAAGCGGCGGATTCATTTTGAATCGACCGTCTTCTTGTAAACATCGGTCATCGAGCGTCAGATAATGAGGTGCCGTTTCGCAGGTAACGTCCACACCCTCACGTTTGGCCTTACGGATAAGCTCAACGCTCTCCTTGGTCGAAATATGGCAGACGTGATAAGCGCAACCGGTTTCCTTCGCCAGCTTTAAGTCGCGGGCAATCGGCCCCCACTCGCTCTCAGAGCAGATCCCTCGATGCCCGTGCGACTTGGCGTATTCCCCGTCGTGAATATAGCCGCCAAATAATAGTGCGTTATCCTCACAATGCGCCGCCAAAACTTTATTGAGCGCTTTTGCCTTTTGCATGGCTCGGCGCATCATTTCTTCGTCCTGCACACCCTTGCCGTCATCGGTAAACCCTGCCACCGAATCGGCCATGCCCTCCATGTCGGATAACTCTTTTCCTAACTCAGCCACCGTGATGGTAGCCAAAGGATGAACTCGAATACAAGCATCCGTCTCGATTATGTCAAGCTGTTGTTTAAGATGCTCAACCGAATCGGGCGTAGGGTTAAGATTGGGCATTGTGCAAACGTCGGTATACCCTCCCGCCGCTGCGGCACGAGAGCCCGTTAAAATGGTTTCTTTATACGAAAAACCCGGCTCGCGAAAATGCACATGCACATCGCAAAAGCCGGGAAAAACAACATATTCACAGGCATTGGTGCCGGTGATTTCTTCAAAATGGGGCAAAAATTCCTCAACAGCCGGAGAGAACTGTGAAAAAGAAGGAATATTCATGATTTTGATTTTTCGCTTATCCATAATATCCTCCCTTGTAGTAAAAATACCTTGCTGAGTAAAGCAAGGCAACGGCCGTATTTTTTGCCGCATCCACATCCATCATAAAGTTTTAAGTTATTATAACATACCCTTATAAAGATTGTCAACGAAATCAGTCAAATTTTTCAGCATAAAAAACAAATAAATCCATACCTTTCGACAAGAAATTTTTTCCCTTTGTCTTTTATGTTGCACGACAGTATCATTTTACCCGTTTTTTCGATTTCTATTGCCTCCCCCACGTTTATAAAACCCACTATTTTTTTGTCTTTATATGTGCGTGAAACCGTAACCGTTTTATCGGTAGCATCCACCCATACGTTACCCCTTCTCAATGCCTCATACTTATGACGCAAGCAGGTCAATTGTTTTATCTGCAACAATATCGGATTATCTTCTGTGTTATCCCAACAAAAGAAGGCACGGCAAAAGGGATCTTCCCACCCTTCCATGCCAATCTCGTCGCCATAATAAATACAAGGGATACCCGGCAAAATAAACTGCAAAAAAGAGGCACAGTAATAGCGCATTACCGCCACCTCTCTATCGGTATCACTCATACGATAGGTTGCTCTCTCGCCCTTATCGGCAGGCGGGGATGAAGGCGAAAGCAAGGAAAGGATACGGGGCGTGTCGTGAGTGGAAAGAAAATTCATAAGCAAGGACAAGACCTGCGAAGGATAGTGCTCGGCAATTTCCATTATGGTATTGCGAAAATCCACACCAGTACTTTGTCCGATTACAAAATCAAGTATAGCCTTACGAAAAGGATAGTTCATTACCGAGTCAAGTTCGCCGTCGGTGAAATATTTTCTTCTCACCCCATAACTGATTTTGTTGGAAGCATCCTCCCATACTTCCCCGATCAAAAGCGCATCGGGTTTTATTTCTTTTATCCGATCTCGAAGTTGCTTAATAAATGCGTCGGGCAATTCATCGGCCACATCTAATCGAAATCCGTCGGCACCCGCTCTTAGCCAATGGGCAATTACGCTATCCTCATCACTGATAATAAAACGGCGAAAACTCTCCTCCGTTTCCTTTACGCAGGGCAGTGTTTGAATCCCCCACCAAGAGGTGTAGGTATGAGGATATTCCTGAAAATCATACCACGCACGATATGGTGAATGAGGGTTGGAGACAGCATCCGAAAAATAAAGAGATTTACTTCCCGTATGCGAAAAAACGCCGTCAAGAATGACCTTCATACCCAGCTTGTGCGCCTTTCGGCATAATACCTTAAAATCCTCTTCGCTTCCGAGCAATTCATCGATCTTTTTATAGTCTGCCGTGTCGTAACGATGGTTCGACCACGCCTTAAAAATAGGGTTAAAATAGAGAATTTTCACTCCCAAATCGGCTAAATAAGGCAGTTTTTTTGCAATTCCGAGCAGATTTCCGCCGAAAAAATCGCAATTTTCCACCTCTCCACGCTCATTTTTGCGATAATTTGGTATGTTTTTGAGGTTTTTTTGCATAAAAAAGGGCTCAATTTTACCGTTTGTGTCGCATAGTTTTTCCCGATAAAAACGGTCAGGAAAAATTTGATACATAACCTCGCCTGCATATTCCTCAGGAGGTATAAAAGAAGCAGGAATGCAGGAGAGTTGCCACATCTCCCCTTCTTCCATATTCGTTTGATCGTAATTTTGTCTGTAAAGCCCAAATGCTTCATTCATTGTTTCGATGCGAAAATAATAAAAATAGAGCCCCTTGTTTAGCAAAGAAAAACGGCATGAATATATATCATAGTTTTCCCGTTCTCCTTCTTTTTTGAGCTGAAAATGTTGATAGGGTGAGCCGTCTTCATTGTTCATACAAAGGGTACAGGTACGGGTTTTGCAAGAGATGGGAATCTCCAATCGAATCAAGCAGGACTGCCCTTCGGCAAGCGGACCGAAGGGCGTTTTATAATAAGGGTTTTTATTGTCAAATAAAATACGCATTATTGCAATTTCCAAATCTTTTCGGCGTATTCTTTTACCGAGCGGTCAGCCGAGAAAATTCCCGCCTTAGCGATATTATGCAAGGACATCTGCATAAATCTCTCTTTCTTTTCGTATACGCTACCCACTTCATCCTGCGCACGAACATAATCGGCAAAATCCGCTAAAATCATATATTGGTCGTCGTTGATGAGCGATTGAGCAACATTCATAAAACGCCTGCCGAGTTCACCCGAGGTGAGCATATTGATAACGTCACGCAACTCTTTATTAGCAGACAAATAATCCTGAGGACGATAACCTTTCCGCCATAATGCATTGACCTCATCTACCGTCATACCGAACAGGAACATATTGTCTTTGCCTACCTGCTCACAGATCTCTACGTTGGCTCCGTCGAGCGTGCCTAAGGTTACGGCGCCGTTGATCATCAACTTCATATTACCCGTACCCGACGCCTCTTTTCCCGCTATGGAAATCTGCTCCGATATTTCGGCGGCAGGGATAATGAGTTCGGCTAAGGAAACACGGTAATCCTCCAAAAAAACAACCTTGATCTTATCACGGGTATCGGGATCAGCATTGAGCAGTTGAGATACGGCTGAAATTAAGCTGATAATTTCCTTTGCCAAATCATACCCTGCCGATGCTTTTGCACCAAAAATATAGGTTCTCGGCACCATCGATTGATGAGGATCTTTCTTTAATCTGCAATAACGATGCAGTATTTGCAATACATTGAGCAACTGTCTTTTGTATTCGTGAAGGCGTTTAATCTGTATATCAAAAATGGATGAAATATCCACAAGAACGCCGTTATGACGGGCTATATAATCGGCCAATTTCTCTTTGTTTTTTTGCTTGATGGCGTCTAATTCCAGCAGCACCGACTTATCGTTTTTATAGTCTAACAACTTTTCAAGGGCACCGGCATCTTTCATAAAATCCGAACCGATTTTCTCGGATAAAAATTGGGTTAAGAGGGGGTTTGCCTGACAAAGCCACCGACGATAAGCAATACCGTTGGTGATATTGCAAAAACGCTCCTTATCCATTACGTAATAATCGTGAAATATACTGTTTTTTAAAATATCGGTATGGAGTTTAGATACCCCGTTGATACGATGGCAACAAGCCAAACAAAGATTTGCCATACGCACTTCCCCGTCGCCGATAACCGCCATATGATTGATTTTTTGTTCGTCATTCGGATAATGCTGACGGATTTTTTGAATGAAACGACGATTGATTTCTTTGGTAATGGCGTAAATGCGAGGCAACTGCTCCTCATACAGCCACTCACTCCAACGCTCCAACGCCTCGCTCATAACGGTATGGTT
>JAZOCX010000032.1:0-6952 GCA_045596725.1 Eubacteriales bacterium | reverse complement strand
CTGGCAGTAATGGCAATTGCCGGTGCATCTTTGGCTTATTTCACCGCTGAAGATTCCGCTGACAATGTATTCACAATGAAAGGCATTAAAGTAGAGCTCATCGAGGATTTTGAACAGGGTACTGAACTTGTCCCCGGTCTTGACATCAACAAGGATGTTTATGTAAAAAACACCGGAACGTCTGACGCTTATGTCAGAGTACATATTGCTATCCCCGCTGCTCTTGACGACGGCGACCCCTCTTTCGCGGCTTACAACAACTTCCTGCATTGGAATTTCACGATGGATTCTGTCGCTGACGGTCAATGGAGCTGGTTGCCCGAAATGAGCGAGGGCGTTGGCTACAAGGGTAACGGCGTTGGCAACTGGAACTATTACACTGCCGAAATCGATGGCATTGAATACGCAGTTTATGTAGTTACTTATCGCACCGTTCTTGCTGCCGGCGAACAGACCGCTACTCAGGCACTTGACAAGGTTTACGTTGACGCAACCGTTGACTGTGAGTGGGATGAGGCTGCAAATAGCTTTGTTTACACCGATACAAAGGGCAACACCGTTGCTCCCTCACAGTTTGCCGATGCTGACGGCAATGTTCACATCAAAGTATTTGCCGAAGCCGCACAGACCGCAACCTTTGATGATGCGTATGATGCGCTCAACACCGCATTCGGCATCCCCGGCTCCGAGGGCTACGTAGCTCCTTGGAATAGGTAAAAACAGCTAATTCATGGCAGAATCTGCCGCAATCAGTTCTGCCTTATCTTCGTACCTCGCGTATCCTGCTCCCTTCGGGGAGCAGGGTATATACGGATACCCCAGGCTTCTGCTTGGGATACCCATATATACCCTGCTGAATGTCAGAGCAGTTTAACCCCTAAGCGAAAGGAAATGAATCATGAAAAAAAGGATATTTGTCTGTGCGCTTATAGCTGCATGTCTCTCAATTTTGGCATACGGCACAACAGCATATTTTTCCTATGAGGATACGGCGACCAATGTAATAACCGCCGGAAGCGTGAAGATTGAATTGCGGGAATGGGCTATACCCGATAAGGGCGGAGCTCCGGTGCCTTTTGAAGACGTTATCGATGTGCAGCCCGGCATGGCGGTGTCTAAGATCGTCGAGGTAAAAAATATCGGACATCAGGCAGCATGGGTTCGTATATCTGTCGACAAGGTGATTCAACTGGCCGAAGGCGTCGAAGGCAACGCAGATGTCTCTTTAATCGAGTTTGATATTAATGAACAGTACTGGATCGAAAAGGACGGCTACTATTACTATTACACCGCCCTGGCCCCCGGAAACACAACGGAATATCTTTTTTCTTCCGTAATTTTTTCCGAGTCCATGGGCAATATGTATCAGTACAGCAAGGCAATTATTGAAGTAACTGCGCAGGCCACCCAAGTCGTCCACAACGGTGATTCCGCTTTAGAAGCTGCGGGCTGGCCTAAATCCGAGTAAGGAGGGAAGTAAAGCAATATGAAAAAAATATGCAAAAATAGAGCTTTGTCTTTGTTTCTGGCCTTAACGATGATTTTTACCTCAATACCTGTCAGTCTTATTGGAGCAAGCGCGGCAGAAGCTGCACCTATAAGCATCCTCTATAACGCACAAAAAGTTGACAATTTGGTTTTGATGGAAGATGAAAAAATCACCTTAACAACCTCGGCTTCCGGCTCTGATTCTCTTTCGTATCGTTGGCAGATTCGTGTTGATGAGGAAAGCGATAAATGGGTAAACATTAAGGGTTATACAAAAGATTTTTGTATCGTATCTTATGCCCTGATCGGCAGTTTGCTTGACACAAATGGTTGTGCTTATTTGAGATGTAAAGCTACAGACGGTGCTAATGATTATTTGAGTAATACATTGACCGTCAATGTTTCCTATAATGCACCTATTACATATGAAAAGACAGAAGAAATCTCCGAAACATCTGCTCCGGCTATGGCACGTTACAGTTTAAGAACAGCAAACAACAATGTATCATTGGCTGCTACTGATGAGGAACTGCAAAGCTGTACTATTGTAATCAACTATACATATGAGGACAATT
Organism: Eubacteriales bacterium; assembly: GCA_045596725.1. Lineage (GTDB taxonomy): Bacteria > Bacillota > Clostridia > Oscillospirales > UMGS1783 > CAKSHC01. The sequence continues at coordinate 4,889 of JAZOCX010000032.1, read as the reverse complement.
CGCTTGCATTTGAGCCTTTTGTGGCAACTATTGAATATGGCGGTGCTTTTAATTATACGGCTGTTAGCCCTACGGTTGTGGGATACGCTCCCTATATTTTGCAAGGCGATACTTATGTCGATGCAAAAAATGTTGAACTTGACTTCGCAAGTCTTACCGAGGATAAGGTAATTGATGTTATTTATCGTCCTGTATTGGTGGATTATACAGTTCGCCATTACATACAGAATATTTTGGACGATAATTATGAGCTTCACACCGAAACTAACGGACAGCAATATACTGGTTCGCAAGTTGGAAAATGTGAAATTGATATTGATGGCTTTTCTGCCCTTTATTATGAGCATTTAACAGTTGCAGCGGACGGCAGTACCGTTATAGAGGTTTACTATGACCGTAATTATTATCTTGTTGACTTCGATTTGGGCGGCGGTTATGGTGTAGAACCTATCTATGCCCGTTACGGAGCAACAATCGGTGCTAATGATCCTACTCGCGCCGGATATGTCTTTGCCGGATGGGAATTAGTTGGTGTTGACGGTGTTAAACCTACCGAAACACAAAAAGCACAGTATGACATCAATGACGGCAAACAAATTGCTATTCCCCAAGCAAATCTTTCTTATAAAGCCCTTTGGACTACACAGGAAACCACATATACTATGGTTTTTTGGAAAGAAAATGCAGATGATGACAACTACAGTTATTGGGGTTATATGACAATAAATTCTATGTCTGGAAGCATAGTTAGTGGTGCAGACAGGATTAGTGAAGTTGATGGTGTTGAAGATGAGGCATATTTTACATACAACGCTACACTTACCGACAAAAATGTTGTTGTCGAGGGTGACGGATCAACCGTTGTTAATGTTTATTATACGAGAAACACATATACTTTAACATTTGAAGCTGACGGTCTTTGTGTTTTAGAGGAACATTCACACGATAATTGTACCCTTGTTTGCGGCTTGACTGAACACAAACATTCTTGCGATGAATGTTGTAATGCAAGTTCGCACATACATTGGGTTTCATCGGCTAATACAAATAAATGCCCTTATGGATATGAACACACTCACGGCTCGGCTTGCTATGATTGTGGCGAAATTGAGCATACGCACGATAACAGTTGCAATAACAGTAGTTCGGAAAGCATTGTAAAGGTTGTAACTTTAAAATATGATTCCAATATTACTGATATTTGGCCGATAGTAGATGATAACGGTGTAACCTACGATGGTAACTCTTGGCAATCGAGCGTAACATCAAAATATTACACCTTCCTTGAAAAAATGCCCAATCAAGATATTACTTTAACTGATTCAGGCAAATCAGGAAACAAATACACTTGGTACTACTATCTTGAAGTTTTGCCCGGACAGGATACAACGGGACTTACAACGAGAGAAGATGATGGAAAGACATATTATTTGTATTTTACATCATCAGCATATGGTAGTAGTTTGAGGCTTACATATGAGGAAGATTATTTCCCAATTACAGGCTTTACACAAAGGGATTCGTCCGTACCATCATTTAGCAATAGAACTGCATATCTGTATTATACAAGAAATTCGCACGAACTCACATTCAGTAATTACGGCGATATTCTTGAAGATAAGACCGCAACCGTTTTATATGGTTCAAGTTTAGCAGATAAAAACTTTACTCCCGATTATCCTGATACTCTTGAACCAAATGCTTACGAATTTAAAGGCTGGTACACTACTCCGCAATGCTTTGCTGGTACCGAGTTTAATTTCACATTACAAACGATGCCTGATGGTGATTTGCTCCTTTATGCAAAATGGGCGCCCGTTCAGCACGAAGTAAATATTTATCTTGATGCAACCCTATCAAAACAAATTGGAACAACGCAGCTTGTCAATCATAAAGATTTAGCCTCTGCACCTGATGAAGCAGTTGAAAACGGCAATTATACCTTTGCCGGATGGTTCTATATTGATGAGGACGGCACAGAAAAAGCATTTGTATTTAACAGTATGCCTATCAATCAGGATATGAACATTTACGCAAAGTGGAGTTCAAAGGTTGCCGTTAAATATGAGGTCTATTACAAATTACAAGGCACAGATACACAGATAGCAGATCCTACCATAGGCAGTACCCTTGCCGGAATGAATAAAACATTTCTTGCAAAGGGCGGTACAGAGTTGTATGCGGATTATCAATCGGGATATTTCCCGAAAACCAATAGTCATACTGTAACAATGAGTATTGACGGTAATAATGTGTTTACTTTTTGGTATGTTGAAAAGGATTCTGTACCATATACTGTTCGCTATGTTGATGAAACAACCGGAGAAGAATTACATACAACCAAATCTATTACCGATAATAAAAAAGCTGTTGTAACAGAGGTGTTTGAGCCAATTTCAGCTTATATGCCTGACGCATATCAAAATTGCTTTTTGTTGTCTGTCGATAATGCTGAACAAAATGTAATCACGTTCTATTATACCAAAGATGAACAACACGCTTATTATCGTATCGCACACTATGTTCAAAATCTTTCTGGTAATGGATACACAGAATATCGTTCAATAGAATCAGTCGGTACAATTAACGGCACTTACTCTGCTGATGCACTTACAATTTCAGGATTTGAGTTTGTTGGCTCAAAATCAGAGGTTAATAATGTGGTATCTCCTGTTACAGGAACAACGGTATCTGGTAAATTAACAGCAGATGGCTTGTTAATAGAACTTTTTTATGACCGTATCGAAGTTAATTATACGGTTAAATATCTTGAAAGTGGTACAAACAAGGTTTTAGCAACCGAAAAGACCGAAAGCGGAATTTACGGACAACAAGTGTCTGAAACTTATCTCAATATTGATGGATATGAGTTGATCGGTACACCTACCCGTACTCTTACCCTTGCCGCTGCTTCCGAAAGAAATGTTATTATTTTCTACTATCAGGAAAAGAATATCACAATTCAGTATGTGCCTGTTGGTAGCGGTAAAGTTAGTATTGGTTCTGAAAATGTACTTGTTATTAGTGGCCCTGTGAATGGTTCTGTCCCGACACCTGATGATGGCTTTAAATTCATTGGTTGGTATTTGGATGAAGATTGCAAAATTCCTGTAAATTTATCGTGGATTGATAGCAGCACAGGAAAGATACTACCGCAGAAAAACGCTGATGAACTTTACGAAGAAGATATTTATTATGCAAAATTTGAACCGGATATTACTTCACTTACCATTAAGAAGGTATACCCGGATGGTGCAGATTATTCTATAGATGAAAACCAAACCTTTATCTTCACTATCAAAGGTGTGCACGGAACGAATACCGAAGAAATCGATCTCACCGTTACAATTCATGGAAGCGGAGAGATAACCATTACCGATCTGCCTATCGGTGAATATGTGGTAACTGAACATACGGATTGGTCCTGGCGCTATAAACCGACAGAAAAAGATCAAAGCATTACCCTGTCCGCTGAGACTAACAGCGTAGAATTTGAGAACACTCGTGCCGAAATCTATTGGCTTGACGGTGATTCTTACAAGGTAAATATCTTCAAGGAAAAAGATAAATAAGAGAGGAGGAAATGTAAATGTTTAATGAAAAATATTGCGTTCCTGCTCATCGCCGCCGCAGACCTAAGAACAGACGGAAGCAACGCCTAATTATTGCAATGGCTGCTATACTGCTCTGTTCGATCATCTCGTGTGTGAGCCTGGCGTTTTTATTCACAGGCACAGATCCTTTGGAAAACGTTTTTGACAATGCCTACGTTGCTTGCGAGGTTCTTGAGAACGGAGAGGACGGCATAAGCCCTTTTGACGGGAATGTAAAAACCAATGTGAGGATAAAGAACACCGGCGAGGTGCAGAGCTATATCCGAGTGGCGGTTGTGATCACGTGGATGTCTGAGGACGAGAGCAAAGTCACCGCACGAAAGCCGATCGAGGGCACGGATTACGAGATCGCATACACGAAAGATACAAATTGGGAAAAAGGCTCAGACGGATATTGGTATTACACTGTACCGGTAAACGTTGGCAGTGAAACTACCAATCTTATCGAGAAATGCGTTTGCACCACAACTCCGCCGGATGGGTATTACCTATCAGTAGAAATCGTTGCATCCTCTATCCAATCAAGTCCGACAAAAGTAGTTAAGGATCAATGGGACAGCGGAGTAAGCGACGTGAACGGGACTACATTGGTCATCAAGCAGTAAGGAGGGTTAGATATGAAAAGAGTAATGAAACGCCTGTTTGCCGTTTTTGCTGTCTTAGCAGTCTTAACAGGTATGACGGCAACCGCTTTTGCGGCCGGTACCGTTACATACGACGGCAACGCTAAAAAGTTCATCTTTGAACCGGGAAGCAAAAATTCCCCAACCGATCTGTTCTCAGATCTTAAAGGCGTTATGCCGGGGGATAGCATCACTCAGAAGGTTTTCATCAAAAACGACGTTGCAAACGACGTTAAAATCAGACTTTACATTCGTTCTCTCGGCTCAAGAGAGGGTTCGGAGGATTTTTTATCCAAGCTGAATCTTCGGGTATCACAAAACGGACACTCAAACCTTTTTGATGCTCCTGCCGACCAATCGGCACAGTTAACCGAATGGGTATATCTTGGCACATTTTACTCCGGTGCAGAGATCCACCTGAATGTTACACTTGATGTGCCGATAGACCTTGGAAATGAGTATCAGGAAGCCGTTGGCTATCTTGAGTGGCAATTTAAAGTCGAAGAATTGCCCGTTGATCCCAATGATCCGAGACCCCCGCAAACAGATGATACAACGGATCTGTTCCTTTATATCGCCATTGCGAGCTTAAGTGGTCTTGTTTTCCTCTTCCTGCCGATCTTTAAGCGACGCAAGTCTCAAGAGGAAACCT
>JAZOCX010000031.1:0-7048 GCA_045596725.1 Eubacteriales bacterium | reverse complement strand
CGGGAAACGCCGTCCCTCTCAATAATCAGTTGATACATATCGGGCATCTGTTCGGGATGCTTCTCAAAATGCAAATATAACTTTTTAACGATTTCTTCCGCCTTACCCTCTTCTAATTTAGCGACGGAATTAATATAGACATTATCAAACATAAAGCGCAATAACTCGGCATGCGCATTCTTGACTGTTTTCTCCATTTCAATACAATCTTTACCACGACTCTCCTCAACAACGGCACGAATCATGGTATTTAGTCTTGTACGGGAGTTCGCACCAAGCACTTCGGCAATCTCAAAAGGCACGTCGCCGTTTTGTAATACCCCGCCGCGAATGGCATCGTCAATATCGTGGTTAGCATAGGCGATCTTATCGGCAATACGCACCACCTGCCCTTCCAGGGTGGACGGCAGTATATCACCCGAATGGTGCCCGATGGCATCAATGGTCTGCTTGGTTAGGTTTAGTCCTCGTCCGTTCTTTTCAAGGGCAGTTACAACACGGGCACTCTGCTCATAGTGATTAAATCCAAAAGGACAGACCTCTCGCAAAGCTCGTTCCCCCGCGTGCCCAAAAGGCGTGTGCCCAAGATCGTGCCCCAATGCTCCCGCTTCGGCTAAATCCTCATTCAGATCGAGGGCTCGCGCCATCGAACGCGCAATCTGCGACACTTCCAAGGTATGGGTCAGGCGGGTACGGTAATGATCACTCTCAGGAGAGAGAAAGACCTGTGTTTTTCTCTTTAATCGACGAAACGAGTTGGAGTGCAAGATACGATCACGGTCCCGCTGAAAAGCCGTACGCATATCGCATTCATCTTCATTAATCCCTCGGGAGGCATGACAAGATAAAGCGGCTTTAGAGCAAAGGTATTCCCGTTCCCGCTCTTCCAACATTTCTCGTATCGTCATGTCATCATCCTCCTTTTTCTGACCTTCTATATATTAATACGCACAAAAAAACAAAAACCCTTTTTTTATTTTGCAAAACCGATAAATTTTTCTCCGCTCTCTTCACAGTTAGCTACACCGGCGCTGATTTCACGGATACATTCTTTCAGACGCTCCACCACACTGTCTTCACAAGACACTTCAAAGGTAACGTCCTGCCCAAACTGTGTAGAGGCAATCTCTCCGCCCCTCGCTACAAGTGCCGAACAAAGCTTATCGTATACGGGATAAGGGCAACGCACCGTTAATACCTTGCACAGGCGCATCTCCACAATGCCCGATGCATCCACGGCCATTTTCGCCGCCTTGGCATAGGCACGGGTCAGCCCACCTGCCCCAAGGAGAATTCCGCCAAAATAACGGGTCGCCACCACGCAAACGTCAACCAGCCCCTCGCGTCGCAGGACATTCAACATCGGCTGACCGCCCGTTCCCGAAGGCTCACCGGCATCGGAATAGCGCATGGTATTTCCCTCTCGCAGAATATAGGCGTATACGTGATGCCTCGCCTGCGGATGCTCCGCTTTAATGGACGCAATAAAATCAATAGCTTCCTGCTCGGTGGTAACGGGTTTCAGTGAACCAATAAATTTTGATTTTTTCTCAATGAAGAAATCTTCGGCCGCCGCAGCGGCAGTCAAATAATTCATACTCTTACCAATTCCAGCAATACTTCTACCATCTTTTCAAGTGAGCGCACGGGGATAAACTCGTGAATACTATGAAAATTCGCTCCGCCCGTACTGAGGTTCGGGCAAGGCAGACCTTCATAGGAAAGCCGTGCTCCGTCTGTGCCTCCTCGAATGGCAACCACCTGCGGTGTTACCCCAACTGCCAACATCGCCGCTTTGGCGTTTTCAATCAGTTCCATGTGGGGCAGGATTTTTTCTTTCATATTATAATAGCTATCCTTCATATCAAGAACAAAGGAGCCTTCACCCCATACACTGTTCAGATAGTTTATGAGGTTAGCAACAAAAGCTTTTTTCTCTTCAAATTTTTCTCTATCATGATCACGGATAATCATAGAAACAGTAGCGCAGGATTCATCGCCCTGCATACCGCTCACGTGATAAAATCCTTCATAGCCTTCGGTGTGAGCCGGGGTCTGTTCGGGCGGTAACATACTGATAAAGTTATTTGCCATCAATACCGCATTTTTCATTTTGTTTTTTGCCGAGCCGGGGTGAATGTTCACGCCGTTCACCGTTACCTTTACCGAAGCGCCGTTAAAGTTTTCGTACTCGATCTCGCCTAATTCTCCGCCGTCAACGGTGTAGGCGACCTTGGCATTAAACTTGGAAAAATCAAAATGATCGGTACCTCGTCCAATCTCCTCATCGGGCGTAATGCATACAGCAATCCCTCGATGCGAGATGTGAGGATTATCGTTCAAATATTCAATTAAAGAAAAGATCTCAGCAATGCCCGCCTTATCATCGGCACCGAGCAAGGTAGTGCCGTCGGTTACGATCAATTCTTCCCCGATATAGCGAGAAAGATTGGGAAAATCTTTCAGTTTCATCCACTGTCCGTTACCCAGTTCAATATCACCGCCGTGATAAGTGATGATTTTAGGCGAAACACCCTTGCCTGAAACGTCGGGAGAGGTGTCCATATGCGCAATTAACCCCAAAGAAGGCAGGTTTTCACACCCTTTTGAGGGCGAAAAATAGCCGTAAACGTAGCCAAAATCGTCCATTTCTGCGTTATTTACGCCCATTTTTTGCAGATTTTCGGCCAAAAAAGCGCCTAAAATCTTCTGTTTTTCGCTCGAAGGAACCGTATTTGACTCCTCATCCGAGCGAGTATCAAAGGCAACGTATGACAAAAACCGATCCAAAACCGACATACTTTTCTCCTTACAGCACAATCAAATCCTTACGGCTATTGGTAAGATTTTCACAGCCGTTTTCGGTAACGTATACCATATCTTCAATGCGCACACCGAATTGATTTTCTATGTAGATACCCGGCTCAACCGTCATAATGGTACCGGGGATCAAAACCGTTTCACAACGGGTGTTAAAGGCAGGATTTTCGTGAATTTCAATGCCTACGCTATGCCCTAAGCCGTGTCCAAAACATCCTTCATAGCCTGCGTTATAAATGATGTCGCGGGCCACCTTGTCCACGTCCTTGCAGACCATCCCGCTTTTAATTACGTCGAGCGCCGCTTGTTGAGAGCGCAAAACGGTTTCATATACCTTCTTCTGCTCCTCACTCACCTGCCCGACCGCTACCGTTCTCGTCATATCCGAGCGATAACCGCCGACAACAGCGCCGAAGTCCATCGTTAAAAAGTCGCCCTTCTCAATAAGCTTATCGGTAGGGACGCCGTGAGGCAAGGAAGAATTTTTGCCCGAAACGACAATGAAATCAAAAGAGATGCCCTCACTGCCGAGCTTTCTCATATAAAATTCCATATCCAGCATCACGTCAATCTCGCTTACGCCAACCTTGATGCGGTCAAGAATATAGGTAAAGGTGTCGTCCGTTAGCTTTTGCGCCTGCTGAATAAACTGTAATTCTTCACGTGTTTTTACGGCACGCATCTGCTCAATCAGACGATCCATCGTATCCTCTGTTGATATCTCCACGCCCTCAAACGCCTCGCAATAACTCTTTAACGAGGAAACCGATGCCGTATCCGTTTCAATATACAAGCGTTTTACGCCGTGTTTATCAAGAATTTCCTTAATTTCTTGCACGGTGCGATTAGAGAGGAGTACCTCACAGGAATTGACAACGCTCTTTGCCTTTTCCACATAGCGAAAATCAATAAGAAAGTAGGCATTCCCTTTGGTTACAACAACCGAACCCGCACTCGATTCAAAGCCGGTAAAATAAAAACGGTTGGCGAAGGAGGTTATGAGTAAAGCATCATAGCTTTCCATCTTTTCTTGTATTCTTTGAATTCGGGATCTGATCACGATTACAACTCCTTTAATACCTGACGTAAATATTCATAGGTTCTTGCCGTAGACGAAATACTCAGCCGCTCACGAGAGGTGTGAATATCCTTCATATCGGGCCCAAAGGACACGGCGTCCAAGCCCTCTATCTTCTCGCAAAAGAGCCCACATTCGAGGCCTGCGTGAATGGTTACGACCTGCGGTTGTTGCCAATACAGTTTTTCGTAAACTTTTACCATTTTATCCCGCAAGGGAGAATCTTTTCTAAATTCCCACGCCGGATAATGCCCGCCATAAGTTACGTCGGCACCGCATAAGCGAGCCAACGTCATTACCTCTTCACGCAAAGCATCCCGCTTGGCATTGATACCGCTGCGCAAAGAAAACTGGCATCTTACCTTCCCCTTTTCCATCGATACGATGCCGAGGTTAAGAGAAGTTTCAACAAGCCCTTCGATATCACGGCTCATTGCTACTACACCGCTCGGTACGGATGATAAAAAACGAATGAGCGCCGAAGGATCATACACACACTGTGCGTCGGCTTTCTCAACGACAATGGTAAAATCGGGGTCATTAACATTCGCATTAGCCGATACAAATGCCTCAGCCTTTTCAAATGGATCGGACACCGTAGAGATCACCGCCTGTGCGGTTCTCGTAATGGCGTTATCTTTGGTACCGCCGCCGATACGGGCAATGGATACCTTTTCTAAGGTATTCAAAAAGCGCCCTAACATGATATTGGCGTTATACCGACCCTTATCGATTTCCACCCCTGAATGACCGCCTTTTAGCCCCTTAACGATAATGGTATAAGCAGGTGCCGTCGGCTTTGTTTCAGGCAGTTCAAAATGCGCCTCTACCCGAGCCCCACCTGCACAACCGACCGTTAATATGCCTTCCTCTTCCGAGTCGATATTCAGCAGGATACGTCCCTTTAATTGGGATGCGTCAAGACCGATTGCCCCGTCCATTCCCGTTTCTTCGTCCACTGTAAAAAGGATTTCGAGTGCCGGTGCGGGTAAATCTTTATCTTCCAACAAGGCAAGTGCCATGGCTACGGCAATGCCGTCATCACCACCGAGAGTGGTTTGCTTGGCATAGATCCAATCGCCGTCTACTCCAAGGCGCAAGCCGTCTTTCATAAAATCAAGATCGCAGTCGACATCCTTTTCGCAGACCATATCCAGATGCCCTTGAATAATGACCGTAGGACGGTCTTCAAAGCCGTGATAGGCGGGTTTTATGATGATGACGTTATTGTAACTATCCTGCACTGCCTCATAACCAAGTAAGTTAGCTACCTTTACACAGTAATCGCTGATTGCCTTGGTGTTGCCGGAGCCGTGAGGAATAGCGCAAAGCTGTTCAAAATAATAAAATACACGCGAAGGATAATATTGCTCTAACATAGCTTCTCCTTATTCGAGCCAAAGCAGATCGTTGGATGCGGCAATCGAATCAATGCCGTATACGAACAAGACGTCCGTATAGCCTTCCTGCTTCACATATTCCGAAACCTTTTGCTGACGGAAATGACGGAGATCGATCATTTCAACCGTGCCGTAATGCTCGGCGAGCATCGGTACGAGCGTCTGCGCAAAAGAATCTTTAATCACTAACAGTTTTCCCGTTTTTTCGGGATTGGTGATGCGAACACGGGCGTGGTTTCCGTCGAGATAGACGGTGTATTTATCCATCTTATCTAAGGCATCACGGAAAAAGACCGAATCGGAAACAACGGGCTGTGCTTTCCCGTTATCATAGATTTCAACCGTTAACGCCGTATCGGTCGACCACAGTTCCATCTCGTCAGGTGCCGTTTCCCAGATCCCTGCCTTGGCATAGGACGTGCCGTAAAAACCCGTTACCCTTTCCTTGTGAAAGTCAGACTCGGCAAGAGGGGTAAATCCCTTACTTTCAGCAAAAGCAAGATAGGCCTGATACGCGCCCAAAGACGTCCAATGATGGTCGGTACGGTAAAAATGCTCGGCATTAAGGGTGGGACGAATAGCCGATAAATCACTCAGCACCGCATCAATATCGGCTAAGATATCGGCATCACGATAGGGCTTATGAATAGCGGGAAGCCCCTCTCCGTCAAGATACCCAACCGAAGGAATGATGATATAGGATGCGTTAAGCTCGTTTTTCAAAACGAAATCAGCCATAGCGCTACTGTTACGATCAATCACTGTTTTATTGTACTCGGCAGGTGCTACATAAAGACGGTCTTCCTTGCCGATATAAATGCCGTTTTGCAGATTTCGCCCCGTCCACAACTCGACATGAGCGTGCATACCGACCCACGTGCTTCTAAGCGGAAAATGGTCGGACAAATAGGTTTCGGCATCCTTGCCGAACTGCCCCGAAAAGATATTATCGGTTGTAACAAGGGGGGCTGATGAAAGCTGTCGGCGTTCAAGCTCCGACATTTCCTTTTTCGGCATCAGCCAAAAAAGAAGGGCAAAGATACCGATAAAGGCGATGAAAATGCCGAGTGTCAATGCATGATAGATTTTTTCACTTTTCATATCGGCACCTCAGAATTGATAGTACAAAAACGGATTATAGCTTTGGCTGACAAGAGCCGCCGTGCACAAGATAAGGAGGAGCAAAATACCCAAAACAGAAATGATGCGTCCGATCGGCTTTGCCGAAACCTTGTCATATAACTGTTTGCCAAATGGAAGTGCCGAAACAACAGCAATCAACATCAAGGGCAGATATGCCACTACCGTTGCCGCGGCTTGTGCGGTAAGGATGGTCGCGCCAAAGGAGAATAAACGAGTAAAGAAGGCCCCCATCTGCGTCATATCGGTGAAGGAAAAAATGGTCCAACCGATCAAGACAAAAATAAAGGTGATGGGCATCGTTACAAAGGCAGGAAGTTTATCCAAGACCTTACGCAATACAAAACGTTCAATGACTAAAAGAACAAAATAATACAGACCCCATAAAATGAAGTTTGTACTGGCACCATGCCAAAGCCCCGTTACGAACCAAACGATCAGCAAATTGCGGATCTGTTTGGCAACTCCCTTGCGATTACCGCCTAAGGGAATATAGAGATAGTCTCTAAACCAAGTGGAAAGGGAAATATGCCACCGACGCCAGAAGTCGGTAATATTTTTAGCGATATAGGGATAGCGGAAATTCTCTAAAAACTCAAAGCCGAGCATA
>JAZOCX010000030.1:0-1770 GCA_045596725.1 Eubacteriales bacterium | reverse complement strand
CCTTATTAAAGCAGGCTGTATCTTTGGCACAAGAGAGAGGGTTGCTTGCTTCGGCCTTTATCTTTGACAGTGATCCCGACAACGTTTTTGCCGGTGCTTGTGTTACCCCCTTTATAACTGATAATACCACAAAGGCGCAGTTGATGGCGCAGTTAGGATTGGAAGAGGTAATTTACGTGCCTTTTAACCCTAACATGGCTCGGCTTACACCGAGTGAATTTGTGGATATGCTCAAAAAAGAATACGATGCCAAGATATTGGTATGTGGGTTTCATTATCATTTCGGCATTGCCGCGTCGGGTAATGCGGAGTTACTCAAAAAGCTTTGCGAGAAGCGGGAGATGGAGTGTTGTGTTGTTGAGGCGGTAAGCCACGACGGGATGCTGATCTCGGCAACCAAGATTCGCTCCTTAATCACTTCGGGCAATATGGAACTTGCTATGGCGCTTTTGGGACGGCCCTTTACCGTACAAGGCGAAGTCTATCACGGCAAAAAGGTTGGCTCTCGGCTTGGTTATCCGACTATCAATCAGACGCTCGACCCATACAGTATCGTGCCGATGTACGGCGTATATGCCACGAAGGTTTTGGTGGATGGAGTATGGCATCAAGCGGTTACCAACGTAGGGGTGCGTCCCACCGTGGAAAAGACCCACGCCTACAATATGGAAACCTTTATTTTGGATCTGAATGCCGATCTGTACGGCAAGTCGGTTTCGGTGGCATTTTATAAATTATTGCGTCCCGAAACCAAGTTTAACAGCATTGACGAGCTCCGTGCAGCGATCGCTGAAAATGTTTGTCAAACAAAAGAATATTTTTCTCTTTACAAATAAAAAAAACTATGGTATAATCCCATAGTACTATGCGTTCACCCATGCTCGGCTGCGGGAAGGTGCCTCCGACCCCGGCTTAGTGTGAGGCGAGAATATTATTTATGGAGGTGGAAATAATGATTTCCAAAGAAGAAAAACAGCAGGTAATTGCCCAGTACAAGCGTCATGAAGGCGACACCGGTTCGCCCGAGGTTCAGATTGCGATCCTTACCAATCGCATCAATTCTTTAACCGAGCATCTTAAAAAGAATCCCCACGACCATCATTCCCGTCGCGGTCTTTTGCAGATGGTTGGTAAGAGAAGAAATCTGCTTTCCTATCTGACTCAGATCGATATCGAAAGATATCGTGCTATCATTGCGCAACTCGGCATCAGAAAGTAATCGAAGGTGGGGGTGTTTTTTGCACCCCCACATTTTTCAAGTAATGAGGAGAAGGGCGAGGTTTTATCAGTTATGAGAACGCCTAACGGGGCGCTGTCATAACTGCTAAACTTTGTCCGTTCTCTCAAATATATAAAAAGGAGAGAGTACTATGTACGAAAATTTCAGAGTATTCAAAACTGAATTTGCCGGCCGTCCCTTAATCGTGGAAACCGGTAAAATGGCAGAGCTTGCTAACGGCGCCTGCCTGGTTCGCTACGGCGATACCGTTATTTTGGCTACCGCTACGGCGTCCGAGCGTCCCCGTGACGGTATCGATTATTTCCCTCTTTCGGTTGACTTTGAGGAGAAACTGTACGCCGTAGGTAAGATCCCCGGCGGTTTCCTTAAAAGAGAAGGCCGTCCTACCGAGAAGGCTATCTTGGCTTCCCGTGTGATCGACCGCCCGATGCGCCCCCTCTTCCCGAAGGATATGCGCAACGACGTAGCTGTTTGCGTTACCGTTTTGTCGGTTGACCAGAACAACTCCCCTGAGATTGCCGGTATGCTCG
>JAZOCX010000029.1:0-10765 GCA_045596725.1 Eubacteriales bacterium | reverse complement strand
ACCTTCCCCGACGACTACGGCAACCCCCTTATGGCGGGCGCAGAGGTGGTGTTCACGGTAACTGTCAATGAAGTCCTTTCACCCGTTACTCCGGTGCTTGACGAGGCCTTTATTAAAGAAAACAGCACCGCCACCACCCTTGAAGAATACCGCACGCTGGTGCGCGAACAGCTGTTGAAGGAAAAAGAAACCTCGGCACTTGAAACCCGTCGCAATACGATTTGGAGCACCGTTTATCAAAACGCTAAAATTTCCGGCTATCCCGAAGAGGAGTTACAGGTATACATTAACGATTATACCAACATGTACACCCTCTACGCCGAAAACTACAACATGAGCTTGGAGGATTTCGTAGAAGCAAACAAGTTGACGATGGATGAGTTTGATGAGCTTGTTATGAGCTATGCCAAAGCCGATCTCGAATACTTAATGGTCGCCTCGGTCATCGCCGACGAGAACAACATCAGCGTCTCCCGCAAGGAATACTTAGCCCGGGAACAAGAACTGCTTAAACAACTCGGCTATGAAAGTGCCGACGCCTTCCAAAAAGATAACGGCTATTCCTTTAATGAACAGTATACGGAAAAGAGCATTATCGACAATTTGCTGTTTAGCAAAGTCATCGCCTTTTTGGAAGAAAAAAGTTTGTATGAATAAAAAAAGATCCGAAGGTCAATCCTTCGGATCTTTTTTCTTGCCGTATCTTTTATGATAAAATAGAATGCCTGCCAGCGATATGATTCCCGTTACGGCAAAAATAATAATCGCCAAATGATAGTTCTTATCCCCTAACGCACTACCCCCTATTACCGAGGTAATTACCGACGGAATACGGGCAATTACCGTAATCAATAAACAAGTGTGCAGTTTCATGGGCGTCAGCCCCAATGCATAAGTGAGCATATCCTTAGGTGTACCGGGAATAAAAAACAAAACAAAGGTTAGGATATTGAGCCTCTCCGGGTCTTTGAGCAGTTTTAATTCTTCAAGTTTTTCCCGCGGATAAAATGCTTCGACCGCCTTAATGCCCAGATAATGCGAAAAACACCAGATCAACGCCGTACCGATCAGAATACCGAGCAAGCAGAGGATCGTTCCCTCTACTATACCGAAGGCATACCCTGCGCCGATTTCAAGCGGCTCACCGGGGATGATCCCGATAATGATTTGCAACAGCGTCATACCTAAGAAAATGACCCGTCCCCACACGCCGTGGGAATCGATCCAACCACGGAAAAGTTCAGGTTGCTCAACAAAAGCGATAAGCGGTTTACCGAGCGTAAAAAACAGAAAAACAAAAAGCCCGATACAAACTACTATCGAAAAAATACTGACAATTTGTTGTTTGGTTAGTTTTTTCACGTCCTGCCCACCTTTCTTTTTCCATTTTATCCTAAATTTTTCTTGTACGCAAGGCTTTGTTGGGATATAATGAAAATATAGGAGGATTAGGCATGCTCAAACGTTTTCTCGGCTATTATAAGCCCGTTATGAATTTATTTATCCCCGATATGCTGGCTTCTGTTTTGGTGGCGGTGTTGGGCGTTATGTATCCGGTCGTCACTCGCTGGGTGCTCAGCGATCTGATTCCGAACCCCGACCGTCGGCTTATCATCTATGCCGGTGTGGGCTTGTTGTTGCTATATCTCATTCGAGCTCTGCTCAATTACTTCGTACAGTATAAAGGGCACGTGATGGGTGTGCGGATGCAGGCGCGGATGCGCTCGGATCTGTTTGCCCATATTGAAAAGCTTCCCTTTTCCTATTTTGATGCCAATGAAACGGGTAAGATCCTCTCCCGCATCACCAATGACCTGTTCGAGGTCAGCGAGTTGGCTCACCACGCCCCCGAGATCGTGCTCACCAGCGCCTTTTCCCTTCTTGCTTCCTTTGCTTATTTATCCACCATTCACCTGCCCTTAGCCCTCATTATTTTCGGCTGTGTGCCCTTTTTGGTGGTTATATCCTATTCCTTACGCACCCGTATGCGTGATGCCTTTGCCGCCCGCCGTCGCTCGATGGCAACCATCAACGCCGCTGTGGAAAGCAGTATCGCCGGCATCCGTGTTACCAAATCCTTTGTCAACGCCAAAAAAGAGCAGGAAAAGTTTGAATTAGGCAATAATGAAATGCAGGAATCCAGCCGTCGTGCTTATAAGGCAATGGGTCAGTTCCATTCCTCTACCACCTTTATTACCGACGTATTCAACGTCGTAGTAGTGATTGCAGGCGGGTTGTTTTTACATCGTGGCGCTATTGATTTTGCCGATTATTCCGCCTTTATCGTCTCGGTCAACCTCTTCTTAAACCCCCTCACGATGCTGATTCGGTTTATGGAAGATTTCCAAAACGGCGCCGCCGGCTTTGAACGCTTTACCGAGATTATGGACCTATCCCCCGAAACCGACCGTGATACGGCACAATCCGTCAACCGTCTGTCGGGCCATATCGCCTTTGAAAACGTCCATTCGGCTTATGAAGAAAACCGTGAGGTGCTCGCTGGCGTCAGTTTCCGTATTGATGCGGGCAAAACCTTTGCACTGGTCGGGCCTTCGGGCGGTGGCAAGAGTACCGTCTGCCACCTAATCCCCCATTTTTATGACATTGCCTCGGGTCGCATCACCATTGACGGTATCGACATTAAGGATATCACCAAAGAATCCCTGCGCCGTAATATCGGCCTTGTCCAGCAGGATATTTATCTGTTTAACGCCTCTATCCGTGATAACATCCTCTACGGCAGGCTCGACGCTACGCAGGAAGAGGTGGAGCAAGCGGCCAAGAGGGCCAATATCCACGACTATATTATAAGCCTGCCCGACGGCTACGAAACGGTTATCGGCGAGCGTGGCGTACGCTTATCGGGCGGACAAAAGCAACGCCTCTGCATTGCCCGTGTCTTTTTGAAAAATCCGCCCATTCTCATTCTTGACGAAGCCACCAGTGCACTTGATAACACCACCGAAATGCAAATTCAGCGCTCCTTGGATGAATTATGCGTCGGCCGCACCACCATCGTCGTAGCCCACCGACTCTCGACCATTAAAAACGCCGATGAGATCGCCGTTATCGATAAGGGCAATATTTTAGAGCAAGGCACGCACAATGAGCTCCTGAGACGAAACGGACTATATGCCAAGCTCTATCAAGAACAGTTTCGATTACAATAAAAAAACGGAGAGTTAAACTCTCCGTTTTATTTTTTTGCTAAACAGTCTTTGCATAAGCCACGAGCCAATAATTCACGCTCGCTCACTTCCAAACCCGTTTGCTGACGAATCATATCATCAAGCCAACCAAACAAAGGAAGCTCCACGTCGCAGATCTTACCGCACTGATTACAAACAACGTGCGAATGCTTGGGCTTGCATCCTTCAAAATATTCTTTTCCGTCCAAATACAGCATGGAGAGCATATCGTTCTCCACCATGGTATTCAAATTTCGGTATACCGTTCCCAAACTGATGTTGGGCATCGCCTTGCGAACTTCTTGATAGATCTCCGCCGCCGTAAGATGTCCGTCATACTCGGTAACGGTGCGCCGTATCAATTCTCTTTGTCTTGAATAGTTCATTTTCGTGCTCCTTATGGTATTGCGACGCTTCCTGCGCATAAGGGTGTGTGCATCGGTCATTATATATCTATTTGATGGTCCGTGTCAACAGTTATTTTAATAAATAAGTCGATTATTGATAGTTTTTATCATTTTTTTATCCATCTTACAAACTTTACGGTCGTAGGTATACACTCCGTTTAATTCTTCCTCCACGTCAGTCAACTGTGTGTATACGCACGCCGAAAGTCCTTTATCAATAAGCGGGATAATTTGTTCTTCATATAATCGGACAAACGCCTCGGTCAAGTCCTCGCTCGACGCAAATTTGCGATAGCCGAAACTGCGGTCGCACCAAACGTGCTCGGGTATGGCCAAATGATATCCGCCAAACTCGGTCAGCGCCATCACCCGCCCGTCGGGCTTGATGTTGACCTTCGAGAAATAAACGTGTCGGCTGTTAAAATCCCCGATTCCCTGATCAAACCAACCGCTGGCGTGGTCGATGGGTCGGGAATCGTCAAGGGCACGAATGTTTTCACAGATGCGAACGGCATCAAACTGCCCCCATCCCTCGTTAAAAGGCACCCATACCACAACGCAGGGGCTGTTATAAAGGAGTTCTACTACGCCAAGCATTTCCTGCTCGGCGTGCTCCCGCCCCCGCTTGTCGGTGCGCCCGAAAAAGGCGTAACGGTTGTCCTTTTTATAGCGTGCTCCCGCCAAGGGCAGGGCAGCAAAACGGATAGAATCCACCTTTTTGGTGGCGCCGCAGGGCATATCCTGCCACACCATAATCCCTAAGCGATCACAATGATAATACCAGCGCAGGGGCTCTACCTTGATATGCTTGCGAAGCATATTAAAGCCAAGTTCTTTCACCGCCGTTAATTCATCTATGATTGCCTGATCACTCGGCGGCGTATATAGGCTCTCCGGCCAATAGCCTTGATCGAGCAGCCCGCTGTGGAAGAGCGGACGGTCATTCAAAAAGAGCCGAGGGTTGCCTAAATTATCCTTGGCAACGTAGCTTTTGCGCATACCGAAGTAACTTTCCACAAAGTCAAACTCGCCCGAAAGCCGTACCCCGTATAAAAAGGGCGAATCGGGATTCCACGGCTTCATATCGGGGATTTCCAGCACGGCACTGCCGATGGCAGCACCCGCCGCCACCACCTGCTCTCCGTCTGTAATCTCAACGTAAACGGGACTGGACAGACTGGTCGTAACGTCTATGCGTACCGCACGTAAATCATAAAGCGGAATGATACGCAAATCGGTAATGTAATCGGTAGGTACGCTTTCGCACCATACGGTGCCCCATATTCCCGATTGAGGCGTATACCACATACCGCCACGATGACTGCTCTGCTTGCCCGTCGAATAAAAGGACGCATCGGTAACGTCCCGTACCTTCACCGTCAATTCATTTTCTTCTTCAAGATACTCGGTAATATCAAAGGAAAAGGGCAAATATCCCCCCTCATGACTTCCGACAAGCCTACCATTAACAAATACTTTACAGCATTGGTCTACGGCGCCAAAGTGCAAAATCAAACGATCCTTCATAAAGCCCTTGGGCAGGGTAAAGGAGCGATGATACCAGAGCGTTTGTTCGGGTGTTAGTTCTCTCTCCACGCCCGAAAGGATACATTCGGGAGAAAAGGGCACCAAAATCTCCCCGTCGTAATAGAGAGGACGGTCGCCTGAGGTTACGGCATAATCCCACTTGCCGTTTAAGCACAAAAAGCTATTTCGACGCAGTTGCGGGCGGGGATACTCCGCCAACGGCAAATCGGTGGGGGCGTATGCGGTTGTAAGGCGGTGAAGCGTCATCCCAATACCTCCCTAAGCAGTAATAATAACAAGATGTGAAGCGGGTAAAACAAGTAAAAGAAATAGGTAATTTTCGGCCCTCGTTTGCCGTTATAGGCACAGCATAATAGCCACCCGACAAAACCAAAAAGTTGCAGGCGCATCCCCGTCATCATTACAAGCGTTACCACGCCAACGCCAATGCCTTGTGCCATTTTATTCTCTTTGAAAAGATAAATCACAAAGATCAGCACCACGCCAAACGCCGCATAATCCGTTCGCAAAAAATTAGCGGCATAGGCGGCGGCAAACATGGGTAAAAAGCCTAAGTAGGACAAATTCCTGTTTTTAAGAGTTTCATAGCCCCACATCCCAAGCAGGCCCAAAAGCAGGGTAAAAAAGATATTTTGTCCCGAAAAACTCATCAATGCACCCCACCCCATCAGATCAAAGGGGATTTCGCTGAGTATGGCAAAGAGCGCCAAACGCAGGGCGTAGGCGGTGCGGTTGCGAGTGCGGATAAAGCCTTCCACGATAAAAAAGGCAAAGATAACAAAGGCCGGACGCCCCAAACAGCGCAAAACGGTATACGCGATATCGGGAAGGTCCGCCCTAAAAATCACCCCTGCGTGGTCGATCAGCATCGAAAGGCAGGCAATCATTTTTAATACAAAACTACTCATATAAATATTATTTCAAAAGGCAAGAGTTTTGTCAAGACAAAAAGAAGCCCGAAGGCTTCTTTTTAGAGGTCGTCTGCGTCCTGAACGGGACTTCCGCCGTCAACGGGGTTGCCGGTGTAACTACCCTGGGGGTCATTCTTGGGGGAGTACATTTCGTTCCCGTTAGAGGACTTCTTTTTCTTGCTATCGTCCATAAAGCATCTCCTTTCACAAGATACTTTATTTTTCCTTTTTTGGGTTCTTTTTATGCATTTGTAAGGTCAATTACCACTAATTCCGAAGGATTATTAAGGCGAAAAGGCACAATACTGTTACCAATTCCTCGACTTACCACCATTTTTGTGCCGTTTTCTTCAAATAATTCGGCAATATACTCGCCGGAATCGTTGATTTTGGAGAGAAAAAAGCCCTCAATTGCGGGTAATCCCACGATTCCGCCGTGGGTATGACCCGCCAAAACCAAATCCAATTTGTTTTCCACGTAGGATTCAAACATTTCGGGGCGATGGGAAAGCAGGATGGTAAAATCCTCTTCTTGAATGTTCAGGCGTTCAAGCTGAGTTGCCATTACGACGTCTTCCTCGCCGAGAAGATAATCGGTGTAAAAGCTGGGATCGTTGATACCCACAACCGTTATGCCGTCAACCTCAACCACCGCATTTTCAAGCACCGTTACGCCTGCTTCCAACAAGCCCTCTTTTAAGTCGGCATACTCTTCAAGCCGTGCCTCGTGATTGCCCGTTACGTAATAACAGGGCGCAATTTGCACCGCTTCTTCGATAAAGGATAGTGCCTGCTCAACATCGGTACGGCGAGAATCGATCAAATCGCCGGTAATGGCAATCATATCGGGTGCCACCAAGCGGAGCATAGGAATCAGTTTATCATTTACGTCTGCATTATGCAGATCCGATACCTGCGCAATCCGATAACGCTCCTTCGGCAGATCGGGGTAGGTGAGGGTATAAAAGACGGGCCTTGTTTGCCCACTAATATAAGACATAACCGTACCTGCTCCCACAACGACGAGGGCAACGATCAGCAGGATTTTTTGTATGATTTTTTTCTTCATCACAACTCGTACAGTTTCATCGGGCAATCATACGCCTGCGGTTTATAGGTAACCGACGAAATACGGGCGCCGTTTACCCCGAACTTCGGATTATAACCGAACAGATTTTTATAACAATGCAAATCGTTACACTCCTGCTCCATGGCGATCAGTACCTCTTTAAGGGCCAGCGTATCGTCAATGGCGCGATGAGAGTTAACCACCTTATCCTGCAAATGATATTCCTCAATAGCATTTTCCAGACGGTGAGGATAGGGGCGACGGTCCTTATACACCGTGAGGGCATCAAGCATCGTTACGCCTTTCAGGTTTTGCGCCAAGCCGTAACGAGCCAAACTGTAATAGAGAAAACTCATATCAAAATGGGCGTTATACGCCACCATCATCGTGCGTTCGCCCGCAAACATCTTGACAAACTTATTCAGGACGGCTTCTTCTTCAAGACCCTCTTCATGAAGCATTTGGTCGGTGATATGGGTGAGTTCTACCACTTTCGGGTCGAGCAACTGCCCTTTGGGCAAATGAATAAAATCATCCATCTGCTCGGCAATCACCATTTCTCCGTTTTGTCTTATGAGTTTCAGTGCCGCCAACTCAATAATCTGATTCGTACGAGGGGACAATCCTGAGGTTTCGGTGTCTAAAATCAAAATACTGTCTATATTGTCAAACAAAAAAGAAAGCATGGTCATTCCTCCCATGCTTTCATTTTACCATATTCTGTTTTCTTTTTCAAGAAAAAGCACATATCGACAAATATCGATTACAGAGCCTCAACAATAGCATCGCCCATAGCAATGCATCCGACACGGGTCATACCCTCTTGCCAGATATCTGCCGTACGCAGACCCTTATCCAAAACGACGTTGACTGCCCGTTCGATTGCATCGGCTTCCTGAGGCATATCAAAGGAATAGCGGAGCATCATTGCTGCCGACAAAATGGTTCCGATCGGGTTGGCAATATCCTGACCTGCGATATCGGGTGCCGAGCCGTGGATCGGCTCATACATACCGAGTGTTCCCGAAGAAAGGGACGCCGAGGGCATCATACCGATCGAGCCGGTGAGCATCGAGGCCTCGTCCGACAAAATATCGCCGAACATATTTTCGGTAACAATAACATCAAACTGTGTAGGATTCTTAATCAACTGCATCGCCGTATTGTCAACAAGAATATCACTGTACTCAACCTGGGGATATTCCTCACTTAACCGATGCATCGTCTTACGCCACAGACGGGAAGTATCGAGCACGTTTGCCTTGTCGACCGAATGGAGTTTACCACGGCGCTTCATCGCCGTTTCAAATCCAACACGACCGATGCGTTCCAGCTCGTGCTCGGCATAGGGCATAATATCAATCGCCTGTAACTCGCCGTTGACCTCTTTGGTTTCTCTTTCGCCAAAATAGACGCCACCCGTGAGCTCTCTGACAATCAACAGATCGATGCCGTTGCCTACGATCTCCTTTTTCAAAGGAGAAGCCTCAGCCAGCTGAGGGAAAAGCTTGGTAGGACGCAGATTGGCAAACAAGCCCAACTCCTTACGCACCGCAAGCAGGGCTTTTTCGGGGCGAATGGAAGGATCGACGTTATCCCATTTCGGGCCGCCTACGGCGCCGAGAAGGACACTGTCCGACTCCTTACAGATCTGCATGCCCTCATCGGTGATCGGCACGCCGTATTTATCAATAGAGCAACCGCCGATATCGACGGTGCGATAGGCAAAATGATGGCCGTACTTTTCGGCTACGGCCGAAAGCACCTTGACCGCCTCGTTAACGATCTCGGGACCGATGCCATCACCGGGGAGCAGTGCAATAATCTTATTCATTCTCGACACCTCCCGACAGGGATGCAAGCAATCCGCCCGCCTGAATGATCTCCTGAATAAAGGGAGGGAAGGGCTGAGCCTGATAGGTTTCGTTTTTGGTGTGGTTAACAATCAAACCCGTGTCAAAGTTGACCTCCACGTCGTCGCCCGCTTCGATTTTTTTCGATGCTTCCTCACATTCTAAAATGGCAAGACCGATATTGATGGCGTTGCGATAGAAAATGCGGGCGAAGGTAGCGGCAATCACAACCGAGATGCCCGACTCCTTAATGGCGATGGGGGCGTGTTCACGGGAAGAGCCGCAACCGAAGTTGAAGCCGCCTACCATAACGTCGCCTCTCTTGACCTTATTGACGAATTCCTTATCGATATCCTCCATACAATGGGCTGCCAATTCCTTATGATTGGCGGTATTGAGATAGCGGGCGGGAATGATAACGTCGGTATCAATATTATCGCCGTATTTATGTACAAGACCGTGTGCAATCATTGTCCTTCTCCTTTCACAGCTGTCGAGGGTCGGTAATATAACCCTTTACGGCCGATGCGGCCGCCGTTTCGGGGCCTGCTAAATAGATCTTCGAGGTGATATGTCCCATACGGCCGACAAAGTTACGGTTGGTGGTAGCAACGGCTACCTCGTCCTCTGCCAAAATACCCATATAGCCGCCAAGGCAGGGCCCGCAGGTGGGGGTAGAAACAACGCAACCGGCGTTAATGAAAATCTCGGTATAACCAAGCTTAATACATTCTAAATAAATCTTTTGGGTAGCGGGAATGATGATGCAACGCACACCCTTTGCCACGTGATGATCCTTAAAGATCTCGGCGGCGGCCTTCATATCCGACAGTCTGCCATTGGTGCAGGAGCCTATCACGCACTGATCGATCTTTACCCCGCCGAGCTCTGCCGCATTTTTGGTATTCTCGGGCAGGTGAGGGCAGGCGACCGTCGGCTCAATAGCGCTCAAATCGATATCGATCGTTTCGTCGTACTCGGCGTCGGGGTCGGCCGCATAAACGGTGTAAGGATGGGTCATACGTTCTTTGTAATAGGCGAGAGTTATCTCGTCTACGGCAAAGATGCCGTTCTTGGCACCGGCTTCGATTGCCATATTGGCCATACACAGACGATCGTCCATCGACAGAGAGGCTAAACCTTCACCGTCGAATTCCATCGACTTATACAGAGCACCGTCAACACCGATCTTGCCGATGATATGCAAGATAACGTCCTTGCCCGAGCAACCCTTTTGGAGTTTACCCTTCAAATTAAACTTAATAGCCGAAGGAACCTTAAACCAAGCCTCGCCCGTTGCCATGCCTGCCGCCATATCGGTAGAACCAACGCCCGTAGAGAAAGCGCCGAGGGCACCGTAGGTGCAGGTATGAGAGTCGGCACCGATGACCACGTCGCCGGGGCCAACGAGACCTTTTTCGGGGAGCAGGGCGTGTTCAATACCCATATCGCCGACATCGTAATAGTTTTCAATGGCGTGCTCGCAGGCAAAACAACGGCATTGTTTGGTCTGCTGGGCGGCCTTAATATCTTTATTCGGAACAAAATGGTCCATAACCATCGAGATCTTGGATTTATCAAAAACCTTGGTAAAGCCGTTCTTCTCAAATTCATTGATGGCTACGGGGGTGGTAATATCGTTGCCGAGTACCATATCGAGCTTGGCACGAATTAACTGGCCTGCCACCACGCTCTCCAATCCTGCGTGGGCGGCAAGGATCTTCTGTGTCATTGTCATTCCCATACTTATTTCTCCTTATCCATACATCTGTTAACGGCCGAGAACAGT
>JAZOCX010000028.1:0-10785 GCA_045596725.1 Eubacteriales bacterium | reverse complement strand
TAATTTGCGCCGCGTTTGGAAGCCTCTCTACGCTTCGCTCCATTCGGCTTCCAACGCATAATTCTGTAATCCAAAATGTGTATACCATGTCCTTACACATTTTGTTTACAATGTTACTCTTGACACGGTGGTCGCCCCTACGAAATAACAAAAGCACCCATCCGAAGATAGGTGCTTGAAGTATTGACTGTTCTTGTGCTAACAGTAATATGTACAGTTACATCCTATCAACGGTATTGCTTACCCATCAATATGTAACTTAATACATATACCCTCAGCTTGCATAATTCATCAAAGCAATAATTCTATTAAGTTTGGTTTTATTTTAACACAGAACTTTCCAAGCGTCAAGTATAAAAGTGTAATAATTTGCCCTTTTGGGAAAATAGCGATTTTAAATATGCTAATTTGCCCTTTTTCATAGCAAAACACCCTAAAATAGCGATTTTAAATCTACTATCCCAAACGTAATTCTCAGTTTCATAATGTTGGTTCATCTAAAACATCGTTATATTATATTGGTAAAATCAGTATATAGTCTACGACAAAGTGCATACTGCTACAAAAAACGCCAAAGTAATAAAACCTATAAATACACCCCTTCCTTCGCATAAAGGCGGGGATATTTTCTACTATGACTCACAATTAAATTCTGGAAACCTTTCCATTTGCAGTACTGTATTCATGCGAACATATTGAACATTACCTGTACCGTCTACATCTGCCGCAATACAATATGCTTGAATTTGCTCACCCTTATTTTTACAAATCGCCGCCCCTTCTAATTTCAAAAGATCATGTGCTATGTCTGGACGGAAGCACACATTATATTTACTCTTGTCTTGTACAGATGAATACGCCCACGCATCTTGTATGGCTCTTGGTGGCAAATCAAAATAGTTTTTGGCAATCATTTCTGAAACGGTATACAGATACTCAAGTCCCGGAGCTACATCCCGACTGAATTCATCTTTTAAGAAATTATTATACAGTTCGTGAATCAATATTGCCTTCTCATCAGATATACCAAGCTGTTCATAATCATACTGACCACCTATAATATTCACTTTTACCGGCTCAGTAGCAACATATTTTATCAAAGCATAATATTCGTTCTCCGAGATATGCAGTTCTCTTGTCGGAACTAAAGGATCTCCCGGTGTCACGTATAACATTGATTCTCCCACTTTATTCAATCTTTGGCGCTTTGTTACGAACTGTGTAGGCGGTTCCCAAAAGCCACTTATCCTTTCCAACTCTGAAAATGGAGTCTTACTACCTTCCAAGCGTCGAACTCTATAAAAAACCGTTCCTTCGGGGTATGTTGCGTTATTTGTGAAATAAACAAATTTTCCGTTATAGCATAATGTATCGTGAATGGATGAAAATATCTCCTGTTCAGTCATTTCACGTATGTTAAGTGCTCGGAATTGTTTAATTTTATCAAGAACAACCAATGGATCAATATTTTTCAAGAAATCAATTGAATCATTGTTAATCATACTCTTATCTCTTTCCATAATTAAATACCCGCCTTGTTGAGTGAAAACGATAGTTAATAACTAATCCTAAAGTAATCCAAATATACCTTGAACGTATCCTGTGCAGAAAGAACGGTGTCAGTAAGGTACCCCTTCTCCTGATTCCATTCCTTCAATCCCCGATAGTAGAACATTTTAATTTTATCTTCAATGATAAAAGGGACAATACCATGTTTTAAACATTCTTTAAACATAATGAGTCTGCCGATACGACCGTTACCGTCTTGGAACGGGTGGATGCGCTCAAACTGTACGTGGAACTCAATGATATCTTCAAGAGTTACATTCTCTTTGCTGTTATAACAGCCGAGAAGTTTTTTCATTTCTGTCGACACATTCTCCGGCAAGGTAGTATCATTGCCGCCAACCTCGTTGGGCAATTTTTTATACTCCCCTACCGCAAACCAATCCTTACGGCTGTCGCTGGTGCCAGTCTTCAGTACGAAATGCAATTCCTTGATAATCTTTTCAGTCAGCGTAGCCCCCGCCCCATCGATCACCATATCAATACAGCGGAAGTGATTTGCCGTTTCGATCACATCATCCACGTTGACCGCTTCGTTTTCAAAACCAATCGTATTGGTCTCAAAAATGTACCGGGTCTGATCGTGGGTCAGACGGCTACCTTCAATATGATTAGAGTTATATGTTAGTTCAATCTGAATTTTGTGATAAATACCACCTGTCATCTTAGCCGCCTTCTGCTCACGAAGGATCTGCAGCAATGTAAGTGTATCATTCTTCTTGTTCGCACGCTCCGGCTTTTGTGCGTCCTCCGGAATATACCAAGTTTTGCCGATAAGCTTAGCATCGGCAATTCTGCCATGGGCGCAATAATTTCGCACACTTCGTTCAGAAAGTCCCCATTTTTCAGCCATTTTCGCAACAGATATATATTCCATAGTTACCTCCCGGCAAATTTTCTTGACCTTATTATACCACATTATCGGCAAAATATCAATACAAAATGTAAACTTTTAATCGTTTTTTGCCGATAATTATTCAACTGTTTATAATTAGGTGATAACAACAATAAAGAACCGACCGTTTCATTTATCGGTCGGTTCTTTGTGTTTCGTTATACTTTTTTCTTTCTGCGGTAGGTTTCTAAAACTACTATGCAGGTGGCGCTGATAAGCAGCAGGAGCCACCAAAGTTGTAAATAGGAATCGTCTCCCGTTTGGGGTGTGGACGGCTTCTGTACGGTCACGGCCTCTGTGGGGGCAAGGGTGCCCGCTTCCTCGTTCAGTACCAGATGCAGCTCCACGCCGGCGCTGTTTTTATCAACCGATACGGTGTAGGTGCCGTCTTCCAGCAATAGAACATCGGCTTTGTTGTCCTTTTTAAGTTCAAAGGACAAATATCCAATAACCTTGCCGTTGCGGAGTGCCGTCAGCGAGTGTTTGCCCGGCTCTACGTCGGTAAAGACAAAGTTGCCGTTCTTGTCGGTCTTGGTGGTCTTTAAGGTGGAACGCAGTTCCAAGTCCACCTCGCTGAGAGGCTGACCGTTTAGGGTAACTTTTCCCTTTACGGTGTAGGTATCCTTGGGTGCGGCCGGTTCGTCCTCGGTGGTGACGGTAATCACCTTATCCTCATAAACGGCCTCAAGGTCAAGATAGCCGCCGTGAAGCTCTGCGGTCACGTCCTCACCGTTCAGCATAACCGTCTTAATGACCTTTCCGCTTTCGGCTCGGATCAATAATCTCGGTGTGCTGAGTCTTTCTACCGTAAAGCTATCGCCGCTGACACCCTCATAAAACACCTTGGCTGAATCTGCCGTAACGGTGATCTTGTGGCTGTCGGGAACGGTAACGGAGATTACGGTGTTTGTTTCCTCGGCTTCCAGCTCTGCGGCAAAGGCGGTTACACTACACGTGCATAGCAGTAAGAAGCATAACAGCAAGGCTGTTATTTTCTTCATAATGCTACCTCCTTATTTATCTTCGTAGGAAACAGTAAAGGTAACGGTATCGGAATACTCGCCTGCGTATGCTGCATTCCAATCGTTAGCTGTAATATGGATGGAAAGCTCGGTCTTGTCGCCCTCTGTCAGATAGGTTGCAGAGGTAAAGGCAGTGCCTTGGCTGTCTTTTATGGCATACGGAATCACCTTGGTATTGTCAATGGCGTTGTTCAGTTCGCCGTCGGAGGTCAGTGCTACCTTGATGCACTTGTCGGGATGAATCTGAGAAGCGGTAACCTCGATGGTGCCAAATGCGGTCTCGGTAGCGTTGAAAGCTACGTTTACATCAGCAGGAATGGTCACGGTGTAGGTAGGCGCGATGCTGGTGGTGATGTCAGCGTCACCGCCGGTGGTGTTGGCCGCAAAAGCGGTAACGGACATGGTTGCGAGCATCGCAACGGTTAAAATCAGTGCGAATAATTTTTTCATAGGTTTTCTTCTCCTTTGTTTATGCATAACTCCAGTATTCGTAGTCGGCTACAATCACATCTGCGGGAGATACTTCACCATTTTCGTCGAGAACATAGTATGTCGGTACTGCGTAGATATATTCCCCATCTGTATCGAAAACCCAGTCGTACGCATTATTTCCATCGTTGTAAGGGCTATTGACCCATTCGCCCCACGTCATACCAGCCTCTGCAGTAAAAGTCTCTCCCCAGCATTTAAAGGTAATGGGCGCACCCTTTACAGCAATGGTAAAGGTAACGGTGTCTTTATATTCACCGGCGTAATCGGGGTCATTTGCCGCAATGTGAATGGTGGTGGACTGTGCGCTCTTGTTGGTTTCAAACTCGGCTACCACGCCATTGTTGCCAACAGCATTGCCGCCTGCAGTAATGCTATAAGCGAGAGTTGCGCCCTCGGTGGTGGTCATTTCGAAATCACTTGCAACGGTGACTTCGATGTACTCGCCCTTCTTGAGTCTAACACCGGCCTGGGCGGTAAGGGTGTAGTCGTTTTCGTAAGTAACAACACCGTTATCCTCTTGCCTTTCAAGCTCAACGGTAGCAGGAATGGTAACGGTGTAGGTGGGGTCAACGTTAAAGGAAACCTCGGTAGAACCCTGAGAAGCATTGGCCCCGGGACCGATTTCAGCCGCAAAAGCGGTAACGGACATAGTTGCGATCATCACAACAGCTAAAATAAGTGCAAATAATTTTTTCATAGGTTTATTCCTCCTTTGATTATACGCTATAGTCATAGGCGGCCGCCTGTACCGTATCTGTAGGCTTAACATATACACCGGACAATGCAACCCACGCCTCATAAATGTAAACTTGGTCGCCATAAGTGCCCGAATAGTCGAACGGGTTGTATGGAGACATTACCCACTCTGCCCAGGTCATACCTTCTTCTGCCTGATAGGTATCTTCACGAATGGTAAAGTTGATGATTGTTTTCGGCACATCCTTAACAGCAATGGTAAAGGTTGCGGAGCCGGTGTAGGTACCTGCGTATTTGATATCGCTTTCGTCAATATCGAAGGTGATGGTAGCGGTGTCGGCCTTGCCGTCAGCAGGATTGACCGCCAAGATCTCGTCACCTGCGGCAACGGGCTGACCGCCCTTGGTTACGGTGTAAGTAAGGGTTGCGCCCTCACCGCTGGTAACAGTAAAATTGTTCTCTGCGGCAAGGGTAACGGATACGTACTGACCCTTTTCAACAACAACGTCCTCTGCGGAAACGGTCATTTCCGTGCCGTCTGCACCAATGGTGACGGTTTCAGGAATGGTTACGGTGTATCCCGGATTTACGGAATAAGTAACATTCATTCCCTTATTACCTTCGGTGTCATAATCTGCGGCGAATGCTGTCACAGAAAGGGTTGCCATCATCGTGATGGCAAGAAGCAAAGCAAATAACTTTTTCATAATCTTGTTCTCCTGTTCTTAATATTAATTATTTACAGCGGGGTTCACCGCAATGGTAAAGGTAACTGTGCCGGTGTAATCACCTGCGAACTTTACAGTTTCGGGAGTGGTGAAGGTGAGGGTGGTTTCTCCGGTCTTGCCGTTGTCGGGGTTGACGGTGAGAACGGTGTCGCCCTCATTCACCGTGGTCTCACCGTTTTTCACGGTGTAGGTCAGTGATGCGCCTTGCGGTGTTGTGATCTTAAAATCGTTTGCGTTGGTAAGTGCTACTTCTACCTGCTTGCCTTTAGCAACAACGACGTTCTCTGCCTTAATGGTGGCAGTTTCGCCAAGTGCAACCGTTGCAGGAATGGTAACGGTAAAGGTCGGGTCAACCTGATAGGTAACGGTGGTAGATTTTGTTTCAGCTTCGGGTTCAGCAGGTGCGATTTTGACATACTTGCTATTGTAAGTACTCGTTGTAGGTGAGGTGACGAGTTCACCGGGGGCAGCCTCACCTGCGTAAACGTCAAAGTCACCATTACAGCTGACACCATCATAAGTAGCTGTGCCATAGCCGTATTCGCCGGTACTGATGACTTCGACCGTGCCGCCGTTGACAGTGACGGCATTGCCAACAATGCCTATGCCGTAATCGCCGGAGGCTGTAGCTTCGAGTGTGCCGCTGTTGATGATGATGTCATACTGGGACATGATGCCGTACTCACTACCCTTGACGGTCGCTATGCCGCCGTTAAGGGTAAGGCCTTTCTGAACAGCGATGCCGCAGTTACTGCCGATAGCTTCAACCTTGCCACCATTGATGGTGAGGTTACCATTGGAATGGATGCCGATGCTGTCTCCGTCGGTACCGATGGCTTTCACAGAGGTATTTCCACCGGGGATGGTGATGTTACCATCGGAATGGATGCCACTATCACCAGCGGTAGCAGTCAGAGAACCGTCGCTGTCGTCCGTAACCGTCAAATCACCTTCGACAAACAAGCCTGCAGGGAAGACAACAGTTTCGGCGGAATTATCATAGGTAATGTTGCTTGTCCCTGCCAGCTTGAGATTCAAGTTGCCATTGTTGTAAATGATGGCACCACTTTCGGTATCAGGAATTGCATATCCCTCGCCTGTGTAGCTGAAGTTGTTCAGCGTGAGGGTGTTGGTGGAGGGGTCGTAAGTTGCCGAGCCCGTGATTGCCCCATTGTCTGCGCTGTTAATCTCAAGGTTATCGCTCGTGACCTGCACGCCGGCGACCCAAAGCTTGTAGGTGGTCGGTTCCTCTGCTGCAAGGGCGGTGACCGACAGGCTCAGCATCAATGCGATGGCGATCAGTATTGATAAAAGTCTTTTCATAAATCTATCTTCCTTTCGGGATTTTAATTATTTTCAGCGGCATTTACCGCTCATTTTTGTTCTTTGTGGTATAAACACACACCCCGTTCGGGGAGCTTATCGTCTTTCAGGTCAAAGCCTGCGTGCTTACAGAACCAGCAGATCGGCTCAATGGCTAAAATGCTTTTCCTTCCCGCAAAGCAAGGACAAGTATCGTTTCGCTTGATCTCCTGTCCGCTTTTACTTAAATTTTTCTCCATAGTTTCACCTTATTTCACAATTAACACCGTTTCTACATTTGCTCCGTTCATCGCCGAGCCATCGGCTACCGAGGTGGTTGTTATCTTAATGGTTGCGTCATACTCACCGGCAGGCAGCGCTTTGGACATCGTTATTTCGGTAATCGCTTTGCCGGGAGGAACGAGCTTTGATTTATAAAGGCTCTCGCCCGTGTCTTTAAGCACGATTTCAAAGGTAAAGTAGCAGAGGTTGCCTTCTGGATTTAAGAGAGCTACATTTACTGTCTTTTGATCCTTCGGCAATGTAATGGACGGGTAACCAGGAATCTTGATACCTGCTGCCGGTGCATCGTAGGTTTTATCGGGGAGCTTCTCACCGTTCCAATCATCAGCACCGGGGTCAATATCCAAATCTCCTGTTTGGGATGATGAGGGGCCATCGGGTACATCACCAAACCAATGATTCCAATTAAGTGCCAGTGTAACGACACCTACAATGAGTAGCAATAAAACAATTAACGACAGACTCAAAGTCTTTTTACTGATAACAATTTGCGAATCATTTTTGCTCATAACGTTTCCCTCCAAGGAATGATATTTTCACACTGTAATGATACTGCAAATAAAGAACCAAAACGAAGAAATGTCGTGAAGTGCCCTTTTTTTGTCGTGAAGTTGAGACCTGCCCCAAAAACGACAAAAATCCCTGTCAATCGACAGGGATTTTTTGGACTCACTATTTCATTATTCATCCATAATTACGATACAACTGAACACGCCGTCAGCGGCAGAAAAACGGCAGGAGCCGTTATGCTTTTCAGCCGACGACATAACACTATGTACGCCGATGCCTTGTAAGTATTCCGGCATTTCCTCAAAATTGAGGGACGGGGTGCAGGTGTTCTCACAAGAGATCACCAAGCGACCTGCCTTGTGCTTGATAGAAACGGTAATGCGTGGCTTTTCCGCGTGTGCTTCTATGGCACCGTGAAGGGCGTTTTCCAAAATGTTCGCGACGATGGTTACAAGTGTCGGGGACGGCACAGAAATATTCGGCTTTGCCGCCGCACGAATTTCCATCGTGATATTCTGCGCGGTGGCCTTTTGATAAAAGACCTTCAAAATGTTGTTAATGGTTTCATTTTCACAGAAACGACCGGTATTCATCGCTTCGATGCTTTTACTTTGAATCTTTAAGTACTCGATAATCTTTTCTGTTTTCCCTTCAAGTGCCATTGACAATAGTTCCTGGTAGTGGTGACGCATATCGTGGCGGTTTTGGCGAACTTGCTCGGCTTCCATCGCTTGGGCATCCACCTGTGCCTGCAACAGCTCGGTATGTAATGACTTTTGCTTTTCACGGGATAACTCCACGATGTTCTTCATGCTGTTGAAGATAGCAATATAGGTAATGCAGAAAGCAAGCATCGTAAGCAAGAATACAATACTTTCTTCACGACTCATTGGCTGCATCATAGTAAACAAGGACTGCCCAACGATCAGTGCCCAAAAGCTTAAAACTACCGTGTAGAACTTGCCCCAACCTTTGAGAATATACATAGCCACCTTTCTGAAAGACGGTAACAACAGACGATACAAAATATACTGCATAATTGCCATGAGGATAACGGCGATTATGAGCTTTGCTACCATACTGTTCACTGTGTTATCCAACATATTAAACAGTGTACTGAAACAGGTGTAAGTTGTGGCGTAGCTGAAAAACAGAAATCCTTTTTCTACCGTGCGGCCTGTGGTGGTGAAGAAGAATAGCACCAAATGCAGCGCAAAGGAAATAAAGTAGCTCACATACGCCATGTCCGGCGGTAACAACAAAAAGACAACGCCGTAAACAAGCCAAATTGCCACTGTGATAATCTTATTAAAACGGGGCTTGGCAAAAAACAAAGAGGCTCCGATATGGGACAGCACGGTAAGTATTAAAAACAGAATTTGTTGCATTCATCCCGCCTCCTAATTGAAATAGTCAAAGAACGCTTTTTTGAGTCCTGCAAGTACCGTGTGGGGAAGTTTTAACTGTGTACCGTTTTTGAATATGACACCATCCGCTGTGACACGGCTTATGTAGTCGAGACTCAAAATGTGCGCTCTGCCGCAGTGATAAAAGGAGTCAAATTCCGAAAGCAGTTTATAAAGTTCCGTGCCGCTAATGCGGATAAGCAATCTTTCTCCGTTCTCCAAATATAAGCGCTGATATTTGTCCTCTGCTTCGCAGTATATCAGTTTAGATACCGGGATGCTCCGGTAATCATTATCTACTTTCAAAATCACGCTATCGTTCTTGTGGGAAGCAATGCTCTGCATCGCTTTATCCATACCCACATAAAAACTATCTTTTGTATAGGGCTTAAGCAGATAGTGGGTAGCATCTACACCGAAGGCTTCCAGAGCGTGATCGGTGGAGGAGGTAAGAAAAATAACAGGGCTTTTTATATCACGGTTACGAAGCTCCGTGGCGATACTCATTCCCGTAACCCCGGGCATATAGATATCCAAGAGATAAACGTCGTATATCGCGCCTTTCTCGGTCATGTCAACAAGCTCTGACGGAACGTTGAAAACATCCGCCTGGTACGGCACAGCCTTTTCTTCCATATAAAGTTTCAGCATACGTTCTGCTGAATCACAAAACATTTTCTCATCGTCACATATAGCGATTTTAAGCACTTCGCCACCTTCTTTCTTAACCGTTATATTATTGATCCGTTTTACGTTCTTGTAATTCTTTTTGTATTGACTCTAAAAAAATTGCTTTACCGGTAATCATCTTAATAAGTTGATATCGTTTTTTCGGAAATACCCACGCATAGAAGTCAACCGCAATATCTCTATGCGCGAAGGTGCCTCCCCCATTACCTTGCTTTGACATGATGCCAGTAGCGCCGGTATACTCTTTCCAAATTTTCGGAGTAAGCGTAAAATAAGGCTTTGATAATTTTACCTTAATTTGTTGATAACCAATATTTTGGAATGACCTATTATTTTCGGTTTCCCACTGGAATAAAAAGTCAAGAGTATTTCTATCCCTTAACCAGCTTTGGATGACATAACTTGGATTCTTGAAATTTTTAAGTCTGGCAATTTCCGTCAGAGATACATACTCGTTTTCATTTTCATCTTCATCTTTATACTTATCTTTTTCAATTTCCATCAGCAGCATTGCATAGGCTTTATTCGTTTCTATATACTTTTCAATTTTAGATTTAATGTTTTCAAGCTCGCTTTCTACATCCTCTTGTGAAAAGACACCTTGATCACGTAAACCTTCAAGAATGGTTCTATTATATTTAAGGTACTCTTCTACCGCGCCTTTAATATAATAATCCAAGTCACTCACCTCACTTATATTTATAGTATACCATACTTTCTTTAACTTTGAAATAGTTTTCTGTTTGAAACTTGTATATTTTTATGTTTAATTTTTGATTTTTTCTCAAACTTGTATATTTTTATGTTTCAAAAGCATATTTTAACCAAAACCACTAATTTGGACATAAAAAAGCCCGTTTTTGACTAAAAACGGGTAAAAAAAGGCAAAAAAACACGCCCTAAAAGGGCGAGAAATTTTCTGGAGGCGCCACCCGGATTTGAACCGGGGAGTAACGGTTTTGCAGACCGTGGCCTTACCACTTGGCTATAGCGCCTTATTTTTGGAGCGGATTACGGGGCTCGAACCCGCCACCTCGACCTTGGCAAGGTCGCGCTCTACCAAATGAGCTAAATCCGCATGGTGGTGCCTCCGGTCGGAATCGAACCAACGACACGGGGATTTTCAGTCCCCTGCTCTACCAACTGAGCTACAGAGGCATTGGAGGCGCCACCCA
>JAZOCX010000027.1:0-3138 GCA_045596725.1 Eubacteriales bacterium | reverse complement strand
GGGTATGAGGTGATCTATCTTGCCGATATGAGCAAGTTAGAAGAAGCGATTGATGAGAAAACGATTTTAGTCAGTATGATGGCGGTGAATAACGAAACGGGCGAGTGCTTCCCCGTGCGTGAGGCGGCGTCGATCATCAAGCGGAAAAAGGCTCCCGCGCTGTTGCATTGCGATGCCGTGCAAGCGTATGGGAAGATGCCCCTATACCCGAAAAGAATGGGCATTGATCTGCTTAGTATGTCGGCACATAAGCTGTACGGCCCCAAAGGCGTCGGCGCTCTTTATGTAAGAAAGGGCATCGCCTTAAAGCCGTTATTGTTAGGTGGTGGGCAGGAAAACGGACTGCGTTCGGGTACTGAAAACGTGCCCGGAATCGTCGGTTTTGGCGAATCTGTGGCTAAAATCTTCGAAAAAAACAAAGAAATTTGCGAAAAAATGGACGATTTAGGGCAATATTTGAGGGAAAAATTGCAGAAAATCGATGGAATTTCGGTTAATTCTCCTCAAAATAGTGTGCCTTATATCTATAATATATCGATGATTCCCTTCAATAGCGAAACGATTGCGCACGAATTGGAGCGAAAAAACATCTATTTGTCGGCAGGTTCGGCCTGCTCGGCAAAGTCGCATAAGACGAGCCACGTGTTACGTGCGATGGGCCTGTCCGACGATGCCGTTCGCTCGGCTTTGCGTATCAGTTTAGGGATCGAGAATACGAAAGAGGAGATTGACAAGCTTTGCGAAGCACTGGAAGACTGTCGCAAACGCTTGGCTCACCGTTAAGATGGAAAATTGTATTTTATTAAAATACGGCGAACTGATCTTAAAAGGCCTGAATAAAGGACGCTTTGAAAAACTGCTTTTGCAGCATATCCGTTGTGCGATTGCGCCTTACGGCGAGTTTACAGTGTACACGATGCAGTCGGCGGTTTATGTCGAAGCCTGCGATGGAGCGGTCTGTGATTTTGAGGGCGCCTATGAAGCGGCGAAAAAGGTTTTCGGCATTGCTTCGCTGGCATTATGCGTCCAGTGCGAAAAGGATATGGCGCAGATGTGCCAAACGGCTGCCCAGTTTTTGGGCGATCGTTTGCGTGAAGTGAAAACCTTTAAGGTGGAAGCCAAGCGTGCCGATAAACGTTTCCCCCTTACTTCTCCCCAGATCAGTGCCGAGATGGGTGGATATCTTTTGGAAAAATTCCCGCATTTGAAGGTGGACGTTCATAACCCCGACCTGATCGTTATGGCGGAGGTGCGGGATCGCAAGGCGTGTATTCACGAAGCCTCCCAAAAGGGGGCGGGTGGTTTGCCCGTCGGCGCCAACGGAAAGGGCATGTTGCTCATTTCGGGCGGTATCGACAGCCCCGTTGCCGGCTATATGATGGCAAAGCGTGGCGTTAGTTTGTCGGGCGTACACTTTTTCTCCTATCCTTATACCTCGGAACGGGCTAAGGATAAGGTAAAAAATCTGTTGCGTATCGTTGCCCGCTATGCGGGAAATATAGATTTAACGGTGGTGCCCTTCACCGAAATTCAAGAGGCCATCCGTGACCATTGTGAGGAAGATTATTTTACCCTCGTGATGCGTGCCTTTATGATGATGATCTCTGAGCGTGTTGCCAAAAACAAGCGTTGCGGTTGTCTGATTACGGGCGAGAGCTTGGGGCAGGTTGCCAGCCAGACGATGGAGGCGATCGACGTTGTTAACTCCTTTACCGATATGGCGGTACTTCGTCCCGTGATCGGTATGGACAAGGTGGAAATTATGGATATTGCCTATAAGATCGACACCTTTGATACTTCCATTTTGCCCTATGAAGATTGCTGTACCGTTTTTACCCCGAAGCATCCCCGCACCAAACCCAAGGCCTTTGCGGTACGGGCACAGTTAGAGAAACTGGACGTGGAAGGCTTGATTGAGAGAGCACTTGAAGGTGTGGAGAATGAAATTATCCGCCCCTCGATGTATTAAGGTGAATGATGACTTGTGAAATTTTATGTGTAGGCACCGAGATCTTACTCGGTGATATTGTAAACACCAACGCCGCCTATCTTGCCAAAAATTTGGCTGATATGGGCGTATGCGTATATCATCAAAGCGTGGTAGGGGATAACCCTACCCGTCTTGCCGACGCCCTCAAAGAGGCATTTAACCACGCAGATTGCGTGATTACTACGGGTGGACTTGGTCCCACCAAGGACGATTTAACCAAAGAAACCGCCTGCGCCGCCATCGGGGCTAAGCTGGTACTGCATCAGCCGTCTTACGAGCATCTTGCGGCACACTTAAAGCAGGTAAATCGGGAGATGACCGATTCCCAAAAAAAGCAGGCGTTTTTACCCGAGGGTGCTACCGTATTCGATAATTCTCAGGGCACCGCCCCCGGCTTTGCCATAACCCGCAACCAAAAGACGCTCATTATGCTCCCCGGCCCACCCCGAGAGATGAAGGCGATGTTTGAGCGCAGTGTACGTCCCTATTTATCAAAGGACGAGGTAAACCGTATTTTCTCCCGCCGAGTGCGGGTGATGGAAATTGCCGAGGCCGACTGTGCCGACGCTTTGTCCGATCTGCTTGACGGCAAAAATCCCACCGTGGCAACCTACGCCAAGGACACCGAAACCGAGATTCGCATTACGGCGCTTGCTCCCGATGAAGAGTCGGCGATGGCGCTGTTGGAGCCGGTTATAGGGGAAGTCGTAAAGCGTATGGGAGAATACGTATACGGTATTGACGTTGAGAGCATTGAAGAGCGTGTTTTTGAGATGCTTTGTCAGAGAAAAATGACCATTGCCACGGCGGAAAGTTGTACGGGCGGTATGATTGCCTCGAAGCTGACGAATTTACCCGGCGCCAGTCAGGTATTCGGCTACGGCACCGTAACCTATGCCAATGAAGCCAAAACCGACCTGCTGGGAGTTTCGGCAGAGCTTATCAAGGACAAGGGCGCCGTAAGCCCTGAGGTAGCAAAGGCGATGGCCGAGGGCGTCAGAAAGTTATC
Organism: Eubacteriales bacterium; assembly: GCA_045596725.1. Taxonomy (GTDB): domain Bacteria; phylum Bacillota; class Clostridia; order Oscillospirales; family UMGS1783; genus CAKSHC01. The sequence goes on along the minus strand of JAZOCX010000027.1, from coordinate 139 downwards.
GGGCGCTGATATTGGGCTGGGTATTACCGGTATTGCCGGCCCCGACGGGGGAAGCGAAAGCAAACCGGTGGGGCTTGTATACGTCGGTGTTGCGGGAGAGAAGGGAACCTGGGTGAAGGAATACCGCTTGGGTGCTAAG
>JAZOCX010000026.1:0-3627 GCA_045596725.1 Eubacteriales bacterium | reverse complement strand
TTGTTTACCGTTTTTCTGTAAATAGTTTGCAAGCTTAGCACAGGTAGTAGTCTTTCCGGTTCCGTTAACACCTATTACCATAACAACCGAAGGCTTTGTGTTAATATGAAGTGTCATATCCGAGGCAGACATTTGCTTGGTGATAATGCTGATTAATAGCTCTCTCACCTGCTCACCCGTAGAAATTTTATTGAGCTTAGCCTCTTTTTTCAGTTCTTCAATAATAGATTCGGATACTTCAACACCGGCATCCGCCATAATCAGCGTCTCTTCCAGCTCTTCTAAGAAATCCTCATCCACCGAACGGAAATTAGCCACAAGCGAATTGATGCTCTCGCCGAAAGACTGTCTTGTTTTACTTAATGTGTTTTTGAGTTTATCAAAAAGCCCCATCGTTACTCCTATCTTATTTCAAGCTCGTCGTATACTTCGCCTACGTTGATGGTCAAGAGTTTAGAAACACCCTTCTCCTGCATCGTTACGCCATACAAAACGTCCGCTTCTTCCATTGTTCCTCGGCGATGGGTAACAATAATAATCTGCGTATGTTCAGTGATAGTATGTAAGAATGCCGCAAAACGACCGGTGTTGAGTTCATCAAGTGCCGTTTCAATCTCGTCCATAATACAGAACGGTGTCGGACGAACACGAATAATAGCAAAGTACAGCGCAATGGCAACCAAAGCCTGCTCGCCACCGGAAAGTGCCGACAAGTTCTTGATATACTTACCGGGAGGTGTTACGTGAATCTCAATGCCGGTATTGAGTATATCCGAAGGATCGGTCAATACCAGATCGGCTTTACCGCCTTGGAACAACTGCTGGAAGGTTTGCTTAAAGGTTTCATTGATAACAGTAAACTGCTCACCAAAGATATTTTTCATCTGATCGGTCAAGTCAGCAATCATTTTGAGCATATTGCTCTTGGCGTCTTCCAGATCGTTTATCTGACCACTCATAAAATCATAGCGTTCTTTTACCGTCTTATATTCATCAATAGCGCCGATATTCACGTCGCCCATACGTTTCATTTTACCCTTAATTTCACTAACACGCTGCTGCGCTTTGGTGATGCTGGGCAATTCTTGACGTAACGGTTCGGCATCAGTCAAAGTCAGCTCATATTCATCAAACAGACGAGCAATAATGGTGTCATATTCCGCCGCAATCGATTCTCTTCTGGTTTCCAGTCGTTCAACCTCACGAATCAAGCGATCTTTCTCGGCAGAAACATCACGCGAAAGCACACGCAGTTCATTGGATTTCTTTTCAGATTCCTCGCGCTGTTTGCGAATATCTTCCACGTCAACCTGTTTTTGCGAGGCCTGTTCACGAAGCTGATTTGCCTCGTCTAAACAGCTTTGAATGTTCGTCTCCAACTCCTCGTTTTTAAGAGCAAGAGCCGTCTTTTCGGCTGTTTTGGCTTCAATAATGGTGTTGCGTTCCTGCTTATAGGTATTGAGCTCATCAATCGAACGCTCAATTGTCTCAATATCTTTTTCAAGGGTAAAGATAGCCAATTTGCGGTCGCCGATTTGAGCCACAATTTCATCACGACGGGCGATAACCTCTTCATGACCTTTAAGAAGTTCATCACTCTCTGCCGTTTTTTGAGTAATCTCTTCACCAAGTTGCACAGCCAATGCCGAAGATTGCTCCATTTCAGCCTTAGCCGCATCAAATTCAGCGTGCGCCTTATTATCCCTCTCGGTTAAGAGAGCAACCGATGCCCTCGCCACGTCAAATCGCTGTTTGGCATCATCAAGACGTAAGCGATTGGCAGTCAGAATTTCTTCCTGCTGACGAATCTCAGCACGAACACCTTCGGCATAGGCATTGTCTGCCGACAATTTGCCGTTTAGGTCATCCAATACCGCACAAATGTCCGTTAACTCTTTCTGGTGAAGATTGAGTTCACCTTCAAGACGCTTCATTTCATTTTGTCTGGTCAAAAGTCCGGAACCCTTAACGGCACTACCTCCGGTCATACTGCCTCCGGCACTAATGACCTGACCGTCAAGAGTAACAATACGGAATTTATACCCTATATGCTTAGCCAATGCAACGGCATTTTCTAAGTTATAGACAATGCATACACGGCCAAGGAGCCAATTTACCAAACTACGGTATTTTTCATCGCACTTCACCATATCGGATGCAATACCAAGGAAGCCCAGACTTTCCTTCATTTCATCGGTAGAAATGACACTGCCCGTTATCGTAGATACCGGCAAGAAGGTAGCTCGGCCTGCATTATTGTTCTTTAAGTAGTATACGGCTGCCTTGGCATCGTTTTCCGTATCCACTACGATATTCTGAATGGTGTTACCGAGTGCCGTTTCAATGGCAACCGAATATTTTTCATCCGTTCTGACAATGGTAGATACCGGACCGCAAATGCCCGACAATTGCTTTCTGGAAGATGCCTCCATAATACGCTTAACGCTATCGAAATAACCGTCGAAGTGATTTTGCATGTCTGATAAAGTGGTTAAACGCAGTTTTTTGGCATTGATCTTATTTTCGGCTTCCTGTTTCAGTCGCTCCTGCTTTTCAATGCGTACCTGTAAGGTGTCAATACGCATCTGATATCCGGTCAAGGTATTAGTAAGACTATTGATGCTCTCATTTGTAGCATCAATCTCTTTTTCCTTTTCAGCAACCAACGCCTCAATTGTCTCTTGCTCTTCTTGTGCCACTTTGAGCTGAGAAGCTAAGTGCTCAAAATTCTGGCTAAGTACGGTACAATTACTTTCGGCGTAACCGATTTTAATTTTGGCATCGGTCAGTCTTTCGGTTAATTCCAGAACCTCACGATTTAGGGCGTTGATACGCTCCTCCATCATAGATTCTTCACCTAATACTTCACTGCTCGACTGATTGAGGGCATCAAGCTGTGCCTTTTCATCGGACAAACTTTCGGCTAGTGTAGCAATTTCCTGATGACGCCCCTCGATCGTTTGATCAAAGTTGCGCATTTTTTCATCATCGTCCATGATCTCATCACTAAGACGGGCAATCAATTCTTTATTATGCTCAATATCACTGCGTATTAAGGAAATCTCGCTTTCCTTAGCCGCCGCCTGCTCATTGAGGGACACAATCTCGCCACGCAAAAACTCAATAGCCTGCGTAGCTTGCTGCGCTAACTGATAAATCTCCTCGATCTCTTGATCCTGATCCAAGATCTTTTTCTCAGTTGCCTCCAAATCAGCATGGGCGGTAGCGCAATCATTTTCAATTTTTTCTTTGTTGCCGTGAATGTTATCGATCTGATTGAGCCACAAACTTACGTCAAGCCCCTTCTTTTCATCACGAAGGCGCAAATATTCCTTGGCCGTTTCAGCCTGCTTTTCAAGGGGACCAACACGGGATTCCAATTCAGCAACAATATCACGCAAACGAATCAGATTCTCTTCGGTCTGTTCTAATTTGCGTTCGGTTTCCTGTTTGCGATAACGGAACTTGGAGATGCCTGCCGCCTCTTCAAAAATCAAGCGGCGCTCATCGCTCTTAGAAGCCAAAATATCCGAAATCTTACCCTGACCGATAATGGAATAACCATCACGACCTAAGCCCGTATCCATTAAAAGCTCGTGAATGTCTTTTAAGCGAACGGGGCTTTTG
>JAZOCX010000025.1:0-4513 GCA_045596725.1 Eubacteriales bacterium | reverse complement strand
AGCACCTGCTTAAAGTAGCAAGCTCTCGGATCGTTATCAATGGCAACGCTGATTTCGTTCACTCTGGGCAGAGGATGCAAAATGCTCAAATCCTGCTTTGCATTCGTAAGTTTAGAGGGATCGAGGATATAACTGTTCTTTAAGCGCAAATACTCTTCCTCGTTAAAGAAACGCTCCTGCTGAACCCGTGTCATATACAATACGTCAAGCTGCGGCATCGCTTCTTCCAAATCACGAATCTCTTCATATTCAATATTGTACTTGTCAAGTACGTCGGTTTTCACGTAATCGGGCAAGCAGAGTTCATCAGGAGAAATCAAAACGAATTTCACGTTCTTATAGCGAGAAAGCGCATTGATTAAGGAATGCACCGTTCTGCCAAATTTCAAGTCGCCGCACAAACCAACGGTTATATCGTTAAACCGCCCCTTCTCACGGTAGATGGTGAGCAGGTCGGCCAAGGTTTGGGTGGGATGATTATGCCCGCCGTCGCCTGCATTGATAACAGGAATGGAAGCATTGATCGAAGCCACGTAGGGTGCGCCCTCCTTGGGATGACGCATCGCAATAATATCAGCGTAACAACTGATCACCTTAGCAGTATCGGCAACACTCTCTCCCTTCGATGCCGAAGAGGAACTGGCTTCGGAAAATCCGATAACACTTCCGCCTAATTCCAGCATCGCCGCCTCAAAACTCAGACGAGTACGGGTAGACGGCTCAAAGAAAAGAGTGGCAAGCTTTTTACCTTCACAGGCGTGGGCATATTTTTGAGGATTCTCAATAATATCAAGAGCGGTAGCCAAGAGTTCTTCAATTTCAACCGTAGAGAGATCTAAAATATCAATGAGGCTTCTCATGCCTTTGCCCCCTTACCGATCCAACTTTCGTCAGAAGGGTTATTGCGGAAAGCGATCAATTTTTGAACGTCTTCGGGCTTAATGTAGCCTTCATCGGCGGCAACCTGAGCAATCACGTCAAAGTTTGTAAGGGAAATATTCTTTACGTTAGCAGCGGCTAAGCGATCAAGCCCCTTTTGCATGCCATAGGTAAAGATGCTAACCACGCCAAGCACCTCGGCACCGGCATCACGAAGCACGTTAACCACTTCAATAACACTGCCGCCCGTAGAAATCAAATCTTCAACAACGACAACCTTTTGACCGGGTTCCAGCTTGCCTTCGATCTGATTTTGACGTCCGTGATCCTTAGCACCCGAACGAACGTAGCCCATCGGCATATCAAGCAAATGCGCCGTGATTGCCGCATGAGCAATACCTGCGGTAGAGGTACCCATCAGCACCTCGGCATCGGGATAGTTTTCTTTAATCAGTTTTGCCAAACCGTTTTCCACGTCATTGCGAACTGCGGGAGCCGTCAAAGTAAGACGGTTATCGCAGTACACAGGGCTTTTAATACCGCTCGCCCAGGTAAAAGGCTCTTCGGGACGGAAGAATACGGCACGAATCGAGAGAAGATCTTTTGCAATCAATTTTTCCATTTCAATCACCTCAATCAACAAATTCTGCAACACAACGTTTATAAGCGGCAACCGGATCCACAGCCGCCGTAATAGGACGGCCGACAACGATGTAATCCGACCCGATTTCTTTTGCCTGAGCCGGCGTCATAACACGTTTTTGATCGCCGATCTCACCATCAGCAAAACGCACACCGGGAGTAACGGTAATGAAATCCTTTCCGCACACCTCATGCACCTTACCCGCTTCAAGCGGAGAACAAACGACACCGTCAAGTCCGGCCTTAGCCGCATTTTTAGCATAATGCATAACCACCTGATCGATCGGCTCTTTAATGAGCAGATCCTCTTCCATACTCTGCTGATCGGTGGAGGTCAGCTGAGTAACGGCAATCAGCAAGGGCCGAGTCCCGTCAGCACGGGTCAAGCCTTCCAGAGCCGCTTCCATCATACGAACGGTACCTGCTGCATGAAGATTGCACAAATCAACGTCCAGTCCCGAAAGAACTGCCATCGACTTTTTCACCGTATTGGGAATATCATGTAATTTCAAATCAAGAAAAATCTTATGTCCTCTTTTTTTGAGTTCTTTTACGATGGAAGGACCCGCACCGTAAAATAACTCCATACCGATCTTAACAAAAGGTTTAACATCGGTAAATTGATCCAAAAATTCAAACGTCTTCTCCGCACTCGGAAAATCGCAAGCAATAATAACGTCTCTTCCCATCAGTGAGCACCTCCAATAATATCCGATAACCGTTCAATTTTATATTGTTTCATAACCTCGGGCAAATCACGAATAATATCGCGGCATACATAAGGATCAACCAAATTCGCCGCACCGACTTCAACCGCCGTCGCACCGGCAAGCATCATTTCGATAACATCACGAGCACTTGACACCCCGCCCATACCGACAACGGGAATCTTCACCGCCTGCGAGACTTGATATACCATTCTAAGCGCTACGGGGAAAATCGCAGGCCCCGAAAAACCGCCCATCTTGTTGGCAATAACAGGCTTCTTCGTGTTAAGATCAATTCGCATACCCAGTAAGGTATTGATAAGACTGATACCGTCAGCCCCCGCCTCTTCACAAGCCTTTGCGATAGCAACGATGTCAGTAACGTTCGGCGAAAGCTTAATAATGATCGGTTTGGTGGTTACCTTCCGCACCGCCGCCGTAACCTCTGCCGCAGCACGCGGATCCGTTCCAAAACTCATCCCGCCGCCGTGCACGTTAGGACAACTGACGTTAACCTCCAACCAACCCACCTGCTCGCAAGCATCAAGCTTCTCGCAGGTATAGGCGTAGTCCTCAACCGAGAATCCACTGACGTTCGCCATCACTTTTTTGTGGAAGCACTGTGCCAGCTTGGGAAGTTCCACGTTGATTGCCGCATCTACGCCGGGGTTTTGCAAACCGACCGCATTGATCATGCCCGAAGGACACTCCGCAATGCGCGGCGTCGGATTACCGAAACGCGGCTCCTTCGTTGTTCCCTTAAAAGAAAAGGTGCCGAGGATGTTAATATCATAAAGTTCGGCAAACTCATAGCCAAACCCAAAGGTGCCGCTGGCAGGAATAATGGGATTGTCAAGCTCAATCCCGCAAAGATTCACTTTCAAGTCCATAGAATCTCCTCCTTCATCAGCACCGGACCGTCTTTACAAATACGCTTATAGCCCGTAACCGTTTTGCAGGAGCAACCGATACAAGCACCGAATCCGCAGCCCATTCGCTCTTCAAAGCTAAACTGCCCGCCGGTATCCGATGCCCCATAAACGGCTTTAAGCATCGGCTCAGGACCGCAGGTATAGAAGTGGGTATAGGATAAATCCTTCATCGCATCGGTAACAAATCCCTTTATGCCGTAAGTTCCGTCCACCGTGGTAACATAGACGGTAGCACCAAGGTCAGCAAACTCTTTTTCGTAAAAGATTTCGTCTTTGGTATTAAAACCAAGAATAACCGTAACCTTTTTGCCCTCTTGTAACAATTTCTTCGCTGTCAGATACAAAGGCGGAACGCCAACACCACCGCCAATCAAGAGCGGAGCATCGCCCGAGAGCGACAGATCATAGCCGTTACCAAGTCCCGTCAGCACGTCAAGCTGACCCTCTTTCATACGGCTCATCTGTTCCGTTCCCTGCCCTACCACCTTATAGAGAATGGTAACGCCCGTAGCGTCCACGTCACAAACGGAAATGGGACGACGCAAATACTTTCCTTCCAGTTTAATATTGATAAACTGTCCGGGTCCCGTTATGGCAGACACGTCGCCTTCCAGTCGCATTTGATATACCGACTGGGTCAGCGGTCTGTTTTCGGTTATGGTTAATAATCCTTGTTTCATACTCACCTTTTAAGCATCGATAGTCGAAATCGTAAGAGTTGTTTCTTCCAAAACGTCCAGCAATACACGTACCGTATCCAGTGCCGTGAAGATGGTTACGTTATTTTCCGTCGCACAACGACGAATCATATGACCATCACTTTCATTGCCGGTAGAATTGATATCCTTTGTGTTGATAACGTAAGCAATATATCCCTGACGGATCGCATCGGGAATCTCGTTGGGATCATCGCTGATCTTTTGAAGTACGTGGGTACGAATACCGTTCTCAATCAGATAACGTGCCGTACCCGAGGTTGCCTGAATATTAAAACCAAGGTTGTAGAAGCGACGAATAAGCGGCAATGCCTCTTCCTTGTCCTTGTCAGCAATGGTGGCAAATACGGTACCGTAGTTTTGCAGATGCATACCCGAAGCCTGCAATGCTTTGTAGAGTGCACGGTTGAGCTTATCGTCATAGCCGATTGCCTCACCGGTCGACTTCATCTCAGGCGAGAGGTAAGCGTCAAGTCCACGAATCTTGTTAAAGGAGAATACGGGAACCTTAACGTACCATCTGTTCTTCTCCTCGGGATAGATACCGAAAATACCCTGTTCTTTAAGCGTCTTACCCAAAATAACCTCAGTGGCAATATCCGCCAAGCTATAACCGGTAGACTTCGAGAGGAAAGGT
>JAZOCX010000024.1:0-4234 GCA_045596725.1 Eubacteriales bacterium | reverse complement strand
GGTAATGAGCGTGGAATACGCCCGTAAGCTTTCATCGGTTGCTGATAAACAAGGCAAGAAAATTCGTGTTCATATTAAGTTGGACATGGGCATGGGGCGCTTGGGGCTTTACGCCCGAAACGAAGGCGCGATTGATGCTTGCACAGCAGAGATTTGCGAAATTTGCTCCTTGCCCGCCTTGGAGGTTGAGGGTATTTACACCCATTTTGCCGTATCGGATATACCAAGCCAAGACTTTACTCATCGGCAGGCACAGCTTTTTGGTAAAATTATTGAGTGTGCTGAACGGCGGGGGTGTGTCATTTCTATCAAGCACTGTGCCAATTCTGGTGCTATCTTTAATCACCTTGACGTTAGTTTGGATATGGTGCGTCAGGGCATTATGCTCTATGGAGAAAAGCCTGATTCTTCCTGCCCTGCGCTTGACCTTAAATCGGTGATGACATTAAAGAGCGTGGTAGCCTTTTGCGGGGTACTACATAAGGGTGAAACAGTTAGTTACGGCCGTACCTTTACTGCTCCCAAAGATATGAAAATAGCTGTTATCCCCGTTGGGTATGCCGATGGGTATAACCGTGCCCTTTCCAATCAGGGATGGGTCAGCATTAAAGGTGTAAAATGCCCGATTGTTGGGCGAGTATGTATGGATCAGATGATGGTGGATATTTCCGATTGTCCCGATATCGAGCAGGGGCAAGAGGTTTCTTTGATCGGTGGCGAGGGCCCGTCCTTTACCGAGCTTGCCGATATGTGTCAAACCATCAACTATGAGTTGATGTGCGCCATTGGCGTGCGCGTTCCCCGTATGTACGTTAAAGGCGGAAAAACCGTCGATGTGCGGTCCAGAATCGTAGAATAACGCAAAAAAATCAAGGAATCATTTTCCGTAATATCGTATAGTAAGCGAAAAATTTTTCGCTCTTGCAAGTTTTCCGATGAAAGCGGGCAATATATACTCATAAGCGATATCGGAGAGTGAATGACATTGACAGTAAAACGTGGAGATATTTATTACGCCGACCTCAGTCCCGTTGTCGGCAGTGAACAGGGCGGAATTCGTCCGGTGTTGATCGTGCAAAACGATGTAGGCAACAAGTTCAGTCCTACCGTCATTGCCGCCGCCATCACCAGCCAAACCGCCAAAACGAAGATGCCTACACACATTGAATTAACCTGTGAACGTTATGGATTGTCAAGGGATTCGGTGGTGCTTTTGGAGCAGATTCGAACCCTTGATAAGCGCCGACTTAAAGATAAGATCGGTCATGTTGACGAGGTTACGATGCAGCGGATCAACGCCGCCATCAACATCAGTTTCGGATTGTCTGAACTGGCATAAAAAACGGAGCCATTTGGCTCCGTTTTTTTATTTACATGAATTGACACAGCAATATCGGTAAAAATATCGCAGGCACATAATTGACAACCTTTATTTTCGTAAGCCCTAACATATTAAGCGAAAGGGCAAAAATCAAAAGGGAACCAACGCAGGACATTTCCGCAATGATTGCCTCGCTTAAATACGGCGCAATTACGCCGGCTAACAGGGTAATGCTTCCTTGAAAAACCAGTACCGCAAGGGAAGAGAAGATAACGCCGTATCCCATTGAAACGGTAAGTACAACGGCAGTAATGCCGTCGATCAGCGCCTTGGTAAATTGCGTGGTATGATCGCCCTGAATACCGCTGTTAAGAGCACCGACAATACTCATTGCACCAACGCAGAAAAGTAAACTTGCCGATACAAACCCTTGTGTTACCGAGGTTTTTTCATCTTTCGGCGGAAACTTCTTCTCAATATATTCGCCAATCTTGGTAATCCATTTATCGAATTGGCACAGCTCGCCAATCAAGGCGCCGACAGCAATGGAAATAATAATGATCAAGGCATTGTTGCCGTCAAAGAAACCTTTGATTCCGATATAGGCAACGCACAATGCCATACCATTCATCAGAATGGAGCGATAGCGATCGTTTTGTGTGGATTTATTTTTGCCAAAGGCCCGAAAAAGTAATCCTAATAAGCTACCCGCAACAACGACGACAGCATTGACAATGGCTCCCAATAAGGGCATAGTTTCGCCTCCTTTTTTATTGTCTTAGCATTATACCATATAAATTCTTGTAATCAAAGACAAATTATAAAATATTGTTGAAAAAGATTAAAAAAACCATAAATTAGTCATTGTGAAAAGGATAAAAGTATGGTATTATAATTTAGTATATAGTTTACGGAAGACGAGGCCCGAAAGATGAGCAGTCAAGCAGGTAAACAACGGAATAGATTTTTACTGGTTTTAGCGTTGTGCGGCGTATTGTTGTATGCCGCAGTTATTCTGCTTTCGCTGAAAACGACCGTTACTGCCGAGCCCACGCCGTCGACACCGCCCTCTTCATCAGAGGTATCCTCCGAGCAGGTTTCACAACCTGAGCCGGAACCGGAGCCTCAGCGTCCTAAAACCGATCAAGAACTTTTTGAAAACGCAGCGTTTATTGGCAACAGTTGTGTGGAGCGCTTGCATTATCAAGGTTTTGCCTTGGATGCCGATTTCTTATCAGGTGTTGGCTTGACGGTTCATTCGGTATACACCACGACGCCCCCTCGCTTAAAAGCACCGGTTGTGGACTTGTTGGCAAGTGATAAAAAGTATGATCGCATTTACGTTCTTTTCGGCATTAATGAGGTGGGTAACGACCCCCAACAGTTTATTACCCAGTACGGTGTCTTTGTGGATTATCTTAAAGCCCATCAGCCTCAGGCAACGATTTATATTCAATCCATTTTACCCGTTACCCGTGCTAAACACGAAAAGAATCAGTATTTGGTGAATAATGATAATATCCGCACATTCAATGCATTAATTCAGCAGATGGCACAGAAAAAAGGCGTAGAATTTTTAGATATCTATCAATCGATGGTTGATGCAGACGGCTTCTTGCCCGATGCCGCCTCTTTCGATGGCGTACACCTCTCAAAAGACTATAACCAAGTCTGGATAAATTACTTAAAGGAAAACGTGAAATGAAAAGATTATTTTGTGTATTATTAGCGCTTCTTTTATTAGCGGGTTGTGCAGGTTCTGCGGTGGAAATCAATGTAATTGATGCTATTACAAAACTTCATGACGGTCTTGTTTTTGATGATATTATGAGCGATATGGATACGGCAGCCATTACCCGTGTTTTTGCTTTAACCGAAAGTGGGGTCGTATCGGCAGCAGGCTATATCTCTACCGGTGCAACGGCTGAGGAGATTTTTGTTATCGAGGCGGTTGAGGGGAAAACGCAGGCGGTTTTAGATGCCATTGATGATCATTTGGATTATATGATTTCGGGGTATTCCAGCTATGGCCCCGAAGAGGTTCCTAAGCTTCAAGCCGCCGTTGTGGAAACACACGGAAATTATATCTTCTTCTGCGTTTGCAAGGATACGGCACAAGCCAAAACCCTTATCTCTCAAATTGTTGGAAACTAATTGACAGGAGGGCGGAAGCGTGGTCTTTTCCAGCCTGATCTTTTTATTTGTATACCTTCCGATCGTCCTGGGTGTCTATTATCTGGTGCCCCGTCGTTTTCGCAATGCCTTTTTGCTCTTTGCCAATATCATATTCTATGGATGGGGAGAACCCGTATACATCCTGCTTATGGCCGTCTGCACCTTTATTAACTATCTGTGCGGATATCTAATCGGCAAATACCGAGACCAGAAAAACAAAGCCAAGTTATTCTTGGTTTTGTCGATTGTTGCAAGTCTTGGTTTGTTGGCAGTGTTTAAGTATACGGGTTTTGTTGCGTCTTTGCTTAAAATGCTGCCCGGTCTCGGCAGCATTATGGTTCCCGTCATTCCGCTTCCTGTCGGCATCTCGTTTTATACCTTCCAATCAATGTCTTATACCATCGATGTGTATCGTAACGAGGCAAAGGTACAGAAGAATTTTGTTACCTTCGGCACCTACGTATCCCTTTTTCCGCAGCTGATTGCCGGTCCTATCGTTCGTTATGTTGACGTTGAGGAGCAATTGGATAATCGCCGTGAAACGGTGGCGATGTTTGTGCGGGGAATACAGACTTTTGTAGTAGGCCTTGCCAAAAAGGTGCTGATTGCCAATCAAATGGGGCTTTTGTGGGATACCCTTCGTGTTGATACCGAGGGCGGATGGTTTGCCGCTTGGTTTGGTATTTTGGCGTATGCTATGCAGATTTATTTCGACTTTTCCGGTTACAGCGATATGGC